>JALRIJ010000199.1 GCA_023255485.1 Flectobacillus sp. | reverse complement strand
AGTCTATGCCTTCAAATTTCCGCTGAATCGTAGTCAAGGCATTCTGTAAGACTTTTTCATAATTTGGGTTCGATGCTAATGGTTCAATGTATAGCGTTGGTTTATAATTTTGCTCTGCACCCTGACGAATCACCAAATTGGCTTTTGTTCCACGCATAATTGAGTAATGCGTATCCCCTCCGCCTTCGGGAGCTTTAAACGCCCACGTTACCGAGGCTTTTGCATGCACTCCTTTTAACTGATAATTGATTTCTCCATTGGCAAAAACCTTTAAAATCGTATCGTTTACCACGTCTTTTTTCAAATAATCAGGAAAAGCATTCAACTTGGTGATTGCTTTAAACTGACTCAAAGTCATGTCAGTTGTCCATCTGCGAGCCTCTCCCATTTTAATATCCTTTTGGTAATCAATCACTTGATTCGGAAAACATTCCCATTGAATTAAATCAACCAAGTGGGTATTTACATCCACAATACCTTCCCCTTGCTGATTCACATCCATAAACCACGCTGGACGAGTAAGCACGCTTCCCGAAACATATTTATAGAAATGGTGAACACTCTCTTTAGTCACAGCAGGATTATCGGGCGTACCTTTTTGAAGCGTACCAAATACCTCTTTTAACATCGAAAACTCCCGTTGCAACATTGTACTGATTTCATAACGTTCCGTCATAATATCATACAACAAGACCTTTTTTTGTGCTGCTAACGAAAAGGTTTTCTTGAGTTGTTCGAAGTCACTGGCATTGATAATCATGGGCTTATCTGCTAAGACATTCAGCCCTGCTGCTATTGATTTTTCAATATATTCCGCCTTAATACGGTTGTTTCCTGCAATTACGACTACATTTCCAGCCTTTTCATCAAGCATTTTTTGGAAATAATCATTGCCTGTGTACACGATTTCCTTCCATGCGGTAGGCTTATCTTTTCGGGTGTTGTACGAATCAATTCGTCCTAAGTGGAAATTAACATCTGCCCCTTCGGGAGCATACACACGAACGGAAGCATTCACCTGTGGGTACATGGTCTTTTGAACCAAGGCCGCATGAAAATGCCCAGGGTCTAAGGTCAATAATTTGATCTCTTTGGGTGTTTGGGCAAAGCTTTTCGTTGCTGTCAAGAACAGCAAACAAAGCGATGATTTTAGTAAACGGTTAGTCATTAATTTGGAGTTTATTTTTTTCGTAACATCTTGGGTTTTATCGCATACGCAACACGCTGCTCTCTAGCTAACAAAGCGTTTGCTTCGTCATCGTTATTAAATCGTTCTGTTTCAGGATTCCAGTAAAGTTTACGATTCAGTTTCATCGCAGCATGATGCACCAAACAAGCCGAACAAGAACGGTGTCCTACTTCAACAGGGGCGATGGGTTCTTTTCTTGAAATAATACTTTCGAGCCAGTTGCCGTGATGGTCTTCGCTCACAGGTAAGTGAATTTCATTAGGCTGAATAACAGACGTTAGAATTTTAGGGTCACTTGCATCTATTTTTTTAGCCTTTTGAGATGGATTTAAAGGATCGCTTGACGTTACGGCATAGTCGCCACGAGAAACAAAAATCCAGCCTTCTGTTCCTTCAAAGCGAACGCCATTTTGAATTTCATTCGTAACTGTCATTTGCACCCCATTTTCATAGATAGCTTCTGTTCTGAAAATACCGTGTACATTCCATAAGCCATGTTTTGGAAATTCTGCCTTTCCCCAAACCTCAATAGGGCCTGTATGTTCGGTATTCATTGCCCAGTGAGCCGAGTCGATATGATGAGCCCCCCAACCCGTAATCATTCCTGCTCCAAATTGCTCGCAACGTAACCAGCCCGGTCTATCGAAGCTCGCCTGTGGATGTACCCGCTTTTCGGTATAATAGACATCAGGTGTTGTTCCCAACCACATATCGTAGTTTAAATTTTTAGGAATAGGCATTGCTAGTTCCTCCTCACCAGCGGGGTCGCCAGGGAGTCCTACATAAACTCGTTTGAGCGTACCAATCCGCCCATTACGTACCAATTCGGCAGCATAACGAAATTGTTCTGCCGAGCGTTGTTGGCTACCTACTTGTACAATTCGCCCTGAATGCTTTACGGCATCAGCCATCATTCGCCCTTCTGAAATCGTTAACGAAGCAGGTTTTTGCATATAAACATCTTTCCCCGCTTCTACGGCATGAATGACGATGGGTGCGTGCCAGTGGTCGGGAGTACTTACCAAAACGGCATCAATATCTTTGTTTTGTAACAAAGCCCGATAGTCATCATAGCCTTTAACACCATTAAACTCCTTACCATTTCTTTTTGAATAATACTGATTTACGAGTTGTTGAGCAGATGCTACTCGATTGCTATCCAAATCACAAACAGCCATAATTTGAGCCTTATCGAATTTCCAAACGCCAGGCATATCATGCCCTCTGGAAATTCGTCCTACACCAATTGCTCCAATATTGATTCGGTTACTTGGGGCATTTTTCCCAAAAACAGAAGCAGGAACAATGGTGGGAAATCCACTAACGAGAGCACCTGTAGCCAATGCTCCTTTTAAGGTACTGCCAAGGAATGACCTTCTGGAAATTGATTGATTTTCTTCTGATTTCATAAACTTAATTGAGTTGTTTTGGAATATTGATTCTCAATGCCCATTAACCCCATTGGAGCTCAACAGTCTATTGATTTATAAATATACCCACTTTATTTAGTACAATTATCCTGTCACAGAGAAACAGAACAGAGCCGTACAATAAAGTAGTAATTGTATTTTGTTTCGGAAGAGAACGTAAAAAAGACTTTTGCAAGGGGGGAAATAGAAACATTCTTGTTAAGAAAGTAGTTGTTTGGGAATAGATGCGTAAATTTACGTCCATTACAACCAAATATGCTTTATTCAAGATGACAGTACTTCCATATAAAGAACAAGAAGCTAGCAAAAAAGAGCAAGTTTCTCAGATGTTCGACAATATTTCGCCTAAGTATGATTTCCTTAATCACTTATTAAGTGGAGGGATTGATATTTTATGGCGTAAGAAAGCTATTAAATTACTGAAAGCTGCTCAGCCAAAAGTAATTTTAGATATTGCTACAGGAACAGGCGATTTTGCGATTGAAGCCTTAGCGTTAAAACCCGAAAAAATTGTTGGGGTTGATATTTCGGAAGGAATGTTGAACGTGGGGAAAGAAAAAATCAAGAAATTAGGCGTTGATTCAATCATCGAAATGCAGATGGGCGATTCAGAAAGATTGCTTTTTGAAGACAATACTTTTGACGCTGTCATCGTTAGTTTTGGTGTAAGGAACTTTGAGAATTTAGAAAAAGGATTGACCGATATGTGCCGTGTGATGAAATCAGGAGGTACGTGTATGGTCTTAGAATTTTCTAAACCGAAGGCATTTCCGATGAAGCAATTGTATAATTTCTATTTTAAATATATATTGCCTATCATCGGTAATATGGTATCGAAAGATTCTTCGGCTTATACCTACTTACCAGAATCTGTTCAAGCATTTCCTGACGGGAAAGATTTCATTGCAATTTTTGAACGCTCGGGCTTTAAACAAACACAATGTATTCCACTAACATTCGGCATCAGTACCATTTACATTGGCAAAAAATAGGTTTTCTTTTTGTCGCTTGTCTGCTATGCTTACAAGCCAACACACAAGCACAAACCTATAAGTATAAGCGTATTTTTGATGAATTCTACGATGAAAAACCCGTTCATTTTGGTTTTTTATTCGGTTTAGGGACATCTCGCTTTCTGGTCGAACGTAGTAAAGCCTTTAATGCGGTGGGAAATCCAGTGGTTACCGTTGTGTCTCCTACAACCTTTGCCTTTCAGGTAGGTGGTATTGCCAATTTTGTGTTGAGTAAGCACTTTGATTTCAAAACAGGGGTTAACGTTGCACTGTATGGTCGTCAGGCAGATTATCGCTTAGATCCAAGTTTAAATTTACCCGATTATGCCCCCGAAATTCGGGAGTCCACTTGGTTAGAAATCCCTTTACTCATTAAGTTCAAATCGCAACGTCGAGAAAACAGTAGAATGTTTTTGGATGCAGGTTTTAAAGTAGGTTTAGAGGCTAGTGTTCGTAAAAATTCTTCCACAAATATTTTATTGACCACCAAGTCATCTGATTTATCCCTTGAATACGGAATAGGTTTTGAACAATTTTTTAAATATTTTAAGTTTACGCCAGAACTTCGATTTTCACATGGGCTAACCAATATGTTCCTAAAAACGGGAGCAAGTCCAAGCCCCTATCGTAGTAATATCGAAACCTTAAATTCTCATACAGTGACATTATTAATCATGTTTGAATAAGTGAATGCTCTCAGCCTTGGCTAAGAGCATTTTTTATAGTGAACCTTTCATCAATTTCATAAAATTGAGGGTTTCATAGGCTACTTTTTGATTGTACTCAAAGGCCATGGATTTATGGTTAATTAAGTCGATGATTGTTCCAATCCAACATAATCCTCCTGTAAAGAAGTACAAAATCCCCATCCCTATTTGTCCCGTAATAAAACGTTGAATACCTGCAATACCAAACAATCCAACTAGGGTGGTAATCAAGATTAAGGTGGTATCACGACGTTTGTTCTGGTACATGACCATGAACTCAATCTGATCGTCTTCAGACATTCCACTGATAAGGTTTTTAATGAAAACTAACTCTTCTTGTTCTAACGTCGAGAACATACTAATCAAATGCTGATTCATGGTATTATGGTTTAAAAAGTGTTTTTGATAAGGTAATTATCCGATGAGTAATGACAATAATAGCGAACCAACCCAATGGATGACTATTCCAAGATTTTTCTATTTCACCGTGAAAAATATACGAAATAGCATGTCCTAAACCACAGCCTGGACACCAGTCAAGCCCCAAATTTTTGATTGGGCATAAACTAAAGTGGGCTGCTATTGGATTGATGACTGCCAAATAGAGCATTGCCATTATCCAAAAAAGTAGTTCGAGGTTTATTTTCCGTAACATCTTGAATCAAAGTTGCTTATCTTTTCTAAAACTTCTATTGCTTTTGGTATGAACGGCTTGAGGTCTGGATAAAGGCTACTTTTCATCTTTTGTCAAATAATATCACTCTACTCTTCTGACTCATGATTGATGGATTCCGTTCGTGTTATCCCTAAAACTCATTAACCTTTTGTGCTGACTAAAATTAGCAATCGGTGTAAAAGGATTTTCTTCATAGCAATCGCCCTTTCTTCTTTTCACAAAAAAAATTAAAGAAATAATTCTATTTGAGTAGTGGAAAACGAAATGTTACCCTACATATATACAAGTTGGGAGCTATTTCCAGCATCAAACTACTTGATTTTTTTCAAAAACATTTTCAACACAATGAATAAACCTTTTACGAGAATTCCTCTCTTGGACTTTATTAAACAATTGAGTTTTTTGTGTTTTTTTCTGTGCACCACCTTTTGGGTGGATGCACAGCAACTAGCATTTCCGGGGGCAGAAGGAGGCGGTCGCTTTGCTACGGGAGGTCGTGGTGGTACCGTCTATGAAGTTACCAATCTCAATGATTCAGGAACAGGAAGTTTACGAGATGCAGTCAGTGTAGGCAACAGAACGATTATTTTTAAGGTTTCGGGAGAAATTAAATTAAAGAGCCGTCTGTCTATTAAGCAGAATAACATTACTATCGCAGGGCAAACTGCCCCGGGTGACGGTATTTGTATTACGGGCTATACCCTCAACATTTCTGCTTCCAACATTATCCTCCGCTACATCAGATGCCGCTTTGGTGATGACAATGCAGTAGATGATGATGCCATGAACTGTTGGAATG
>JALRIJ010000198.1 GCA_023255485.1 Flectobacillus sp. | reverse complement strand
GTTAGTTCAGCTTTGATGTTATAGCGTTTCAATAAAACGGAATAATAGCCTGGGCTTGTTTTTTCATCTTTGTGACTAAACAAAGAAAAGTTCCCTGGATGTTTTAGACTTCCTTTGTCTAAAATCACTTTTCCCGTAGAAGGCAACACTAAAATATCACCTAAATCGCCAATACCTGTACCGCTTAGTCGGGTATGGGCAAAGCCGATGATGGTAGAATCAGAATCGTTATAGCCCGAACACCAGTCCCAACCTTGTGAGAGATTGACAGGCCCAAGTTGGACAGCCCCAAAAGGAACGTTTGCTCCTAAAAATACGTGACCGTGTAAACCCGTTCCAATATGTGGTTTTACATAGTCGATGGGGCGTTGTGCCTGCACTTTTGTGGCAATAAAACAGACAACTACTAAAAAAAGTAGGCTTAGTTTATGATAGAAAATTTTTATCATCTCTTATGAACGTAAAAGGTTGTAAATAATCGAACGTGTAATTATTAAAATCTTTTTTAGGTATGAGGTGTTTTTTAGGTCATAGGTATGAGGTAGTAGATATTAGGTGTTTTTATGTCATAGGTTTTAGGTATGAGGTCGAAGGTATTAAGTCGAACTCCATATTTAAACCTTCTACCTATAACCTCATACCTACGACCTAAAAACACCCACTACCTCATACCTAAAAACTACTACCTCATACCTTCTACCTAAAAAATCCTCCTAGTGCTTTAACCAAGCGGCTGGGATTTCTTCAATGTTGGTGCTGTTTGGTTTGCGGTATTTTAATTTTAAGGTGAAACCGCCCCCGCCTTCAATAAAGCGAAGTTTGAACGGCTGAAAACCTTGTTGTAAAGCAACCTGACCTGTTTTTTCGATAGGGCCATGTAGTCCGTCGTTGTCAATTACATCTTTACCGCCAATGCTTAAAATACCACCGTCGTCACAGGTTAGGTAGAAGGTATAAATGCCTGTTTCTGGAATCTGAATGTAGCCATCATAGACCAAACCAAACGAAGGAGCATTAACGCTAGTAGGAACATTGAAACTGCTGATAGTGAAGGTGCTATCGGCTTTTTCTTTGTCTAAGAGCGTACTGGTTTTGTAGAATTTCTTGAAATAAGAAACTCGTGATCCCTCATTTGCCACCAACAGATTAACAGGTACAGAATAGCTTTCTTTTTTGTAGTTAAGGGTATAAATCTCGCCTCCTAATCCTTTTTTATTGAAAGCCGCTAATTTGATTTTAGTTGCCTTGTTAATTTCCAAAGGCTGTGTCAACGATGGTGATGCAAGTGTTGGCAAAGTCCCATCCGTAGTATAGTGAATTGTTAAACCCTCTAGTGGAAGTTTAGGATTCAAGGTTGTTTTATCGGTAAATACATTTTCCCCTGCAATGCCTTCTACATCGGGTAAGCGGTAGTGGATATTTAGGGCATCTAAACGAGGATAATGCGTTATTAAGCGTTTGCTAAACTTGTCAAAATCTAAGTTTTTAGTCCATAAACGTTCCGCTAAAGCCATCATTCTTGGAAAATACATATAATCTGCTCTATTTTCGGTAGGAACATATTCTGTCCATAAATTTGCCTGAGCTCCTACAATTGCCTTGCCTTCTTCTGGTGTCAATTTAGTAGGGATTACATGGAATTGATAGATGTTTTCTAAGGAATGAGCATCGGGTGCATAGTCAAAATAAAGGGGATTTCCCGGACTCATAATGACCTTATTACCATTTTTTGCTGCATGAATAGGAGCATCAGGAACCCATGCTCTCCAGTACATTACGTTGGCAGTTGGACTGATTCCTCCTTCCAAGATTTCGTCCCAACCAATGAGTTTTCTGCCTTTAGATTTGAAGAATTTTTCCATTCTCAACACAAAATAACTCTGTAATTCGGCTAGGGTTTTAATTCCTTCTTTTGCCATTAACTCCTTGCAGGCAGGTGTTTCTCCCCACGACTTACGATCCACTTCGTCAGCACCTAAGTGAATAAATTCAGATGGGAAAATCTCCATGATTTCGCTGAAAACATTCTCGGCAAATTCGTAGGTACTTTCGTTGCAAGGGCAGATGGGAGTCGTAAATAACTCACCCCATTTACTGCCGCCTGCACAACTTAGGTACGGATAGGAATGAATTGCTGCCATCATGTGACCGGGCATGTCGATTTCTGGGATGATGTCGATATGCTTTGTGGCTGCGTAGGCTACAAATTCCTTCATTTGTTGTTGGGTATAAAAACCTCCGTAACGCTGTTCGCCGTTTTTTTGAACAATATATCTTGGGTCAATCGCCATGTCGGGATTTTCTTTCGATAATTTGATACAACTTGAATCTTGATTATTGAAACGTCTCCAAGCACCTTCTTCGGTCAATTTGGGGTATTTTTTGATTTCAATACGCCAGCCTTGATCGTCGGTTAGGTGCAAATGCAACTTGTTCATTTTGTACAAAGCCATCACATTAACTAACTTTTTTAGGTAGTCAATGCTGAAAAAATGACGAGAAACATCTAAATGGAGTCCACGCCAATCAAACACAGGATTATCTGAGATTTCGAGAGCGGGCAAGACAAGCGAAACAGCGTTGATTCCCTTCTGTTCAACTTCAACGGGGAAGAGCTGTCTAAGGGTTTGGACAGCTCTAAACATACCCGTTGGATTGTTGGAACGTAAGGTTACTTTATTATTGGTAATCGAGATGGAATACGCCTCTTTTGAACTAGTCTTCGTATTGTCTAATTGCAACTCAATTAGGTTATTAGCTGAGGTTGGTTCCGTGTATTTTAACGGAACCGTGGTCGCATTGGCTATCAGTTCGTTCAGATAGGTTGCTTCGTTTTTGAATATCGGATTAAACTTCAAGCCCGTGTTAGCACGAATCGCAAAACTTCCTGCTTTTGTGACTACCTGCGTAGGGTAAGGGACAAGAGCAAGGTTCGATTTAGCATCTCCTCCTTGTGCTTGTACCGTTGCCGAACCTAGACAAAACAGCAGGTAGGTCAACGTTATATGATAAATTCTTTTCATCTGATTGTTTTTGGTTTTAGTTGACGGTGACTTTTTTCTGTAAAATCATTTCACTCGAATTTTTACCAATGCAAACGGTATAATTTCCTTGATACAATTTCCATTGATGCGTAGCTAAATCCCATTTCATCAGTTCGCTTGCGGGAATGGAGAAGTTAACAATTCCCTCTTTTCCTTTTTTCAACGAAACTCGTTTGAAGGCTTTCAGTTCTTTCAAAGGCATACGCTCAACAGAAGGGTATTGGATATAGACCTGAATTACTTCGTCGGCATCGTAATTGCCTGTATTCTTGATTTTTACCGAAAAATTAAGCTTGTCTTTGGCGGTAAATACGGCTGCTGGTGCTTGATTCCACGAGTTATCAAAAGTCGTGTAACTCAATCCGTACCCAAAAGGATATTGCACTTGTCCATCAAAATAGCGGTAGGTACGTCCTTTCATGGCATAGCTACTGTAGGCAGGTAAATCGGCAAACGATTTATAGAAGGTAAGCGGTAATTTTCCCGAAGGCGTAACTTTCCCGAAGAGTATATCAGCCAAGGCATTGCCGCCTTGTTCGCCAGGATACCAAGCATAAATGATGGCATCTACATACGGTTCAATTGCCGACACATCCACGGCACTTCCTGCGGTAATGACAGCAATAAGTGGGGTTTTCGTGCCTTTGCGTAAGGCTTTGATGTACGCAATTTGACTAGCAGGTAAGCTGATGTTGTTTTTATCGCCCCCACTTTGAGCCAAAAAGGCATCGCCTTCTTCGCCTTCATAAACGGGACTTAATCCCAAAACGGCAATGGTTACGTCGGCATTACTTGCTCCCCAAATACCGCCAAAATGGGTGGTATCGCTGAAAAAATCACAACCTTGGTCATATTCTACTCTCGCTCCTGCATCTACGGCAGCCGTAATCCCTTCTACAAAATTGACCGACTTGTCCGATACGCCGTGGTAGTTGCCAACTAAGGCATCCAACGAAGCGGCATTAGGGCCAACCACCATGTAAGCACTGTATTTCTTTTGGTCGAGGGGCAAGACATTGTTTTTGTTTTTCAGCAAAACCATACTTTGCTGAGCCATTTTACGAGCTAAGTTTTTGTGGTAATTGTTGGATACGCTGTCGGCTCCATAACTGTAAAATGGACTTTTACTTTTGTCGTCATAAAAACCTAGTTTAAACTGGGTTCTTAACACACCTGCCAAGGCACTATCTACTTCGGTTTCTGTTAAGAGTTTTTGGTCGATGGCTTTCATAACATCGTCTTGAAGCATGTTACTACAATCCAAATTTACCCCTGCTTTAATAGCGGCTGCGGCAACGGCAACGCTGTTAGGTAGCACTTTGTGACGTAACCAAATATCTTCTAATGCCCAACAATCGGTTACGACGTGTCCTTTAAATTTCCATTCTTTGTGCAGGATATTTTGGAGTAAGGTATTTCCTGTACAACAAGGTTCATCGTTCAAACGGTTGTAGCCACACATCACCGATTCCACGCCAGAGTCAACCAAATGCTTGAAGGCATACAAATAGGTTTCTCTCAAGTCTTTTTCGTCCACAATGGCATTGAACGTATGTCTTCCATTTTCGGGGCCAGAGTGTACGGCAAAGTGTTTGGCACAAGCCGAAGTTTTCAATAAATCTTTATCATTTCCTTGTAAGCCTTTGATAAATGCCGAACCCATAGTTGCTGTCAAGAAGGGATCTTCTCCGTAGGTTTCTTGTCCACGTCCCCAACGAGGGTCACGGAAAATATTGATATTGGGTGACCAAAGCGTTAAGCCCATGTATTGCAAACGGCGGTCTTGTTTGGTCGATAAGTTATATTTTGCTCTGGCTTCTGTCGAAATGGCATCGGCTGTTTTTTGCATTAATTCACTGTTGAAACTTGCTGCCAAAGCGATGGCTTGAGGAAACACAGTTGCTTTACCCGCTCTAGCTACGCCATGAAGTCCTTCGTTCCACCAGTTATAGGCAGGAATTTGTAAGCGGTCAACCGATTTACTACGAAAGCCTAAGAGCGATATTTTTTCCGCTAAGGTAAGCTGATGAATGAGGTCGTTTACCCGAGTTGACATCGGCAATTTCATATTACGAAACGCTGGATTAGTCGGCTGTTGTGCTTGAACCTGAGTGCATAAACTCAGGCAAAACAGGGAAATATAGAACAGTTTTTTTGTCATGGGTTTGTTGATAAGGTTATTCTGAAACGGTTAAATCCGTTAATACAGGATTTTCTTTGCTTGAAACACTTGGCTCAATTTTGTCGTTTAATTGTTCAAAAATGACGATTTCATTTTTTCCTTTTTTCAAGAAGGGAGCGGGTAAATAAAGTGTTTGTTGTGGGCCAACATTCCAATATCTGCCAAGGTGATGACCGTTGACAAATACGATGCCTTTTTGCCATTTTTTTAGGTCTAAAAAGGTATCACCTACTTGAGCTAAGTCGAAAGTGCCTGCGTACAAAGCTGGTCTTCCATCTTTGGCAGGACTGAGATTATCGGCAATGCTTGGCATGGCACTAAATGGAAATCCATACATTTCCCAGTTACCCGTAATGGCGTTGTCGTTGATGAATACAGGTGAAATAATCCCTTTGCTATTGTTCGGAATTTCTGCTCCATAATTAATACGCCCCATGTTTTCTACCAAAATATCCAAGGTTGCGTTAAACGGAATATCAATTGCTAGGCTGTATTCCTTGTTCATTCGGTTCAAAACGCCTTTTTTCTTCCCGTTGACATAGACCACCGCATAGTCACGTAAGCCTTTGATAACTAATTTTCCTTGAATGGGTTGTGT
>JALRIJ010000197.1:5612-5860 GCA_023255485.1 Flectobacillus sp. | reverse complement strand
GTATATCGAATTTTGTAATTCGAAACTGATTAATTATTTGTACTTACAATATAGTAAATACTTTTTGTTCTATTGTACTGAAAACAGAATTTTATACTAGTTTGTTCAATCTTTTACCGAGGATTTTAAAATACTTAACGCTTGTGTTCCCTGACAAAATAACAAATCTAGGATTGATAGATTAGGGACAAATTCGTTGCCAAAATTTTGGCGATAGGCTACTGGTTGGTAGAATTCATTGGCTTCAA
>JALRIJ010000197.1:0-5602 GCA_023255485.1 Flectobacillus sp. | reverse complement strand
ACCCTCGTTTGGGATGAATAAGCCCCCTACGCATTGCTGGGGCTTCTTTTTCAAAACTTTCGGTAAAAACTATTTTTTTATTGAGCTTTAAGAGTTTCAGACATAATGTCAGTAGCTCTAAATTAAAGTCGAACAAAAAGTCAGTTTTTTTATCGAAAATAGCCTTAAAAAAATCTGAATAATATTCAAAATAAGGCGATTTTCCATAAGCCGAATAGATTGCTCCCCAATGGCGACGCACCCAATCTTGACTATAATCGATTCGTACATCACGAATCAACACTTTTTTGTTACCATCCAATACAGGAATAGAAAGCGTATCTATTTTGTTTGTTGTAAGAATTATACAACGATTTCGGTAACTTTGCTTTTCATAATACTCCTTCGCTTCGATGGTAACAATATCATCGTTTAATATGGCAGTGAAGTATTCGAGACTTGGTAAATAATGTAAATCAATCATCATTTAACTAAAATAGTCTAATAGCGATATATTTTCAACTATTTTCAAAAAAAAGATATAATTTCTGATGTTTTTCTTCCAGTTGCTATCCAAACTTCCTCTCTTCGTTCTTTATCGCATAGCCGATTTCCTATATGTATTGGTTTATTATTTAATCGGTTATCGTAAAAAAGTGGTGCAACAAAACCTGAAATTATCTTTTCCAGAAAAATCTACGACTGAAATCAAAAAAATAACGAAAGGTTTCTATAAAAATTTTGCGGATGTTTTCGTGGACAGTATCAAATTACTTAGTATTTCTAAAAAAGGACTAGAAAAATGGATTGAGGTAGAAAACATTGAGTTGCTTCAACACTATTACCAACAACAGGAAGTAGTGCTGGTCATGACAAGCCACCTTACTACATGGGAGCTAATTTCGCATCGAACTGCGGTGCTTGATCTTCCTGTAGATGTTGTCTATAAGCAACTGTCTAGTCCCTTTTTTGAACAGCTCATGCTCAAGTTACGCTCTCGCTTTGGCATTCAACCCATCAAAATGCAACATATTTTCCGTGATATGGTCAAGCGAAAAGGAGAACCTCGTATTATCGGAATTATTGCAGACCAAGCGGCGGAGTCTCCTGATACCGCTTACTGGACAACATTTTTACATCAAGAAACGGACTTTTTTATGGGTACCGAAAAAATGGCTCGTTCTTTTAATTACCCTATAGTTTATGCCGAACTTACTCGTATTCGTCGAGGAAAATATCGGTTACGCTTCAGCGATTTAGTGCAACGTCCGTACACGGATATACCTATGGGTGGAATCACGGAAACCTATATTCGTACCTTAGAAAAATCAATTCAAGAAAATCCGTCCGATTGGCTATGGTCGCACAGACGATTTAAGCATAAACGGAGACCTTAATGATGAATGCGTAATGGTTAATGAGTAATTCGTTCTCGTATTTATAATTATGAATGATTATTTATCTACCTTTCTGATTAAACATTACTCATTCATCATTACGCATTAAAACTTCGCATTCATCATTCATTAAAGAAAATCTTCTAGTAGTCCGAGGCCTTGTCGTATTACTTCAAAATCGTCGGAAGTGGCATCTACAATGGTTGAAAGTTCTCCCGTACAAAAGCCTCCGTCGATGACAATATCTACTTGATGTTGAAATTTTTCAAAGATTAATTCAGGGTCTGTCAAATATTCTATCATCCCCTCCTCTTCTGGAATAGAGGTCGTGATAATAGGATTGCCGAGTTCTTTAACAATCAATCTCGGAATATCATTATCAGGTACCCGTACCCCTACCGTTTTTTTTCCTTGAGCCAGCACTTTAGGTACTTTATTGTTACCTTCTAACACAAAGGTAAAGGGGCCAGGCAAAGCCTTTTTCATTAATTTGAAAGCCGCATTGGACACTTTTGCGTAATCAGAAATATGACTCAAATCGTAGCAAATAAAGGAAAAGTTATTTTTGGTAGGCTTCACTCCTTTTATTTGGCAGATACGTTCTACTGCTCTCGTATTATGAATATCGCAGCCAATTCCATAAACGGTATCGGTTGGATATACAATAACTCCCCCATCTTTTAGACACGAAATAATGTGGTTCATCTTCCGCATATCGGTGCCTTTTTCGTATAATTTTATAAGCTCTGCCATGTTGATGATTGTTTAAGGAATGAATAACAAGCACTTAGCTAAAAACAGATGCTTTAACTAAATTCAGATATGTTAATATACGAAAATACTGGACTCTTGTTTGTTTTGAGGGAGGAAAATTTCGTTTTAAACTTTATCGACCAGCGTGAATAAATTCGGTTCTTTATGATTTTACTTGATTAGAAATTGGCTAAAAGATACAGTTATCTACCTATTCTCGCCAAATTACAGACAAGTCCCAGAGAGTTGACATTCCCCGCATTATTATAGCCTGAGAAACTATAAGAAAGGTTAAAGAACTTACTTTTGAATAAAGCCCCTACTGAAAAACCTGACAAACCTCCCACAGTCGTTTGACTTAGTTCCTGACTTCTTAAATGGTTATAACCTACTAATAAGTTAACTTGTTTGCTCAACAATAACTCAAGCCCCAATACAAAATGCCTTGCAATTTTGTCGCTTGTACTCACGGTGTTCTCAATCACATTGCCATTAAGGTCTTTTTTAACAATGCTTTTGTCCAGATAAGCAATGTCGTATTTGTATAAATGATGGGCAGTCAGCGAGAAGCGAACGGGCATATATTGCGGTTTAAAACTAAGTCCCATTTGTACATCAAGCGGTAAGGTACTTGTTTCTTTATCGGTATAATCATGGAAACTCATACCAATATTTTTGACCGCAATCCCATAACTTAAATCCAATGCTGGATGTTTGAAAACGCCCCCAAAATCAAGCATAATTGCAGAAGCACTGTATTGCTCCACAATTCCATTGACGTACTTAAGATTGGCACCAAAGGTAATATTTCCTTGTCGTCTTGAATGCGAGAGCGTCAAGGCAATATCCTTTGCATAGAATTCGCCCGTACTATTTCCGAGGGCATCCATTCCTTGAAAAGTACCATAATTGAGGTATTGTATCCCGATGCCAAAATTAGCCTTTGCAATAGTTTTGGTATAGGCAACTGTCGCAAATTGGGTAGAAGCAAAATAACTATGAAAGTTAAGGGCAATTTGATTATTCGTCGCTGAATCTAGTAGTGCAGGGTTTTGCAAAAAAGCATTTGGATCGGCCTGTGTCTTAGAAACGTTCATCCCCCCCAAGGCCGAAAAACTTGGACTCACCGCATTATTTAAAAACGAAAAACGTTCCGTTCCTCCGAGTTGTTGGGCCATTAATTGCGTAGTCAGCAACAAAAATAGTAGCGTATAACTAGTTCTTAATTCGTTTTTCATCTATCTTGGTTAAACAAATTTCCCTTTTTCTTGATTTACAAAGGTAAGACTCTCCCCTTGTTTTGAAGAAAAGAGTCATGTTTTTTTAATGGTTTCGGTTTTAAACAGGAACTTTCTTAGCAAAAAGGCATTTTTCTTGAAACGGGTTAAAACTCGTTTTACCCATATCGTATTATTTTTACTTAATTATCTCACAAATCACTCGTTAACACATGAACATCGACCTTAGCATTCTTAACAACAAGCGTTCAAAGCTATTTATTGTGCTTTTCGGTATTTTCCTTACCAATGCCATTGTCGCAGAAATTATTGGGGTAAAAATCTTTTCGCTCGAAGCGACCCTAGGTTTTCAGCCTTTACACCTCCAAACGTTTTTAGGCACTTGGGACATCAACCAAACGGCAGGAGCCCTAAACTGGCCTTTTGTCTTTATCACCTCTGATATTATTAACGAATATTTTGGGCAAAAAGGTGTAAGAAGAGTCTCTTATATTACGGCGGCATTAGTGGCATATAGCTTTTTAGTCATTTATGGAGCAACGCTCTTGACCCCTGCCCAGTTTTGGCTCGATGTCAACAAAGGCGATAATAACTTTGATATTAACGTGGCTTTCGGTAAGATTTTCAGACAGGGTTTAGGCATCATCACAGGTTCGTTATTTGCCTTTTTAGTAAGTCAATTATTAGATGCGTATGTGTTTCATTCCTTACGAAAAGTGACAGGTGGCAAAAAGATTTGGTTACGTGCCACAGGCTCGACAGTAGTTTCGCAATTGATAGACAGTTTTGTGGTATTAGGTATTGCCTTTGTCCTATTTGGCAACTGGACAATTGAACAATGGATTTCAACCTCTTTAAACAATTACCTCTATAAATTCACCATTGCCATTATTTTGACCCCTGTTCTATACATCGCTCATAATGTGATAGATCGGTATTTGGGGGAGGAGAATGTGGGTTAAGGGTTATAGTTGTATTACCCTTTTTTGTTCATAGGAAAATCCATCCTAAGCCCTACTAGTTTAGGATGGATTTCATAACAGTCCTCCTTGGTAAGATAAGCCCCTTAACATTTCTTCCAATGTGTCCACCACAACGATTCCTTTGCGTTGACACACGATATCGACATTGCCCTTTCGCCAGAAACCTTTTTCACAACATACAACTACTTTTTTAGTGTCTGCAAATAAACCTAGTTCCAATAGGGAAATAGGAGATTTCGAGTCTTTTTCTAAATACAGAATGATTAAATCAGCAGTTTCTAGGGCATCTAATTCCCAATTGACCTGCTGATTGAAGTCTGGATTGTCTATGTCTTGTACCCATGAATTATCCCAATCCTTACGTCGAGGATTAAAAATTGTCAGCTTTCTATTAATTGCTTGCTTACTCAAATACGCAATTACTTCTTGTTGCCAATTTCTTGAATATCCCATATCTATCGTTCCTGCTAGAAAGATAGAAAAATGGCTCGTTTCAATGGGATGAGGTGGATAGCAGATAGAAAGATTCATGGATGAGAGTTGATTGAGGTTTAGGATTTGTCACCAAACTTGAGTTCCAATTTATTATCTAATTGAATGAGAAAATCTCGGCCAAATGCTTCATTTTCCAGTTCGTTAAAAAGGAATTTGGGTAAAGTAGAGTCACCGTTTTTCATTTGAGATAAAATGGCTAAACAGAGGGCTGCAACCGTATCGGTATCTCCGCCAAAGTCGATGGCTTTTTTTAGACACTCTTGCATCGACTCTGCTTCAGAAACAATTTTGATAACAGCTCTTGTTGTTGGATAGCAGTGCATATCAATTGGAGAAATAATTTCGTAGCATTCGTCCTCCTCCAATGTAGTGTTCAGGAAATCAACTAACGTACCTTTTTCCTCCAAACGATAGCGATAATAGTGAACAGCCAAGGCGATTCTCTTTGCTCCCGAAATCCCTTCGGGTGTGTTATGTGACACCTTTGCTTGTATTTCACAAAACCTTAATAAGGTAGGAATATCCTTGAGGAAACCTATCGAATAAGCACGCATCGCAGAGCCATTGCCCGAACTTCTATTATCAATAATTCGAATAAAGTCCTCTCCATTTTTACTGGCATCTAGTGCATTATAAACACGGTCAGAATAACCTCTTCGTTTATCTCGATGAAATACTTCTACAAACTTATTGGCGACTTTCAGCTCCGTCCAGTCGTCGGTTTCCAATAGAAGTTCCGCAATAGCAATTGCCATTT
>JALRIJ010000196.1 GCA_023255485.1 Flectobacillus sp. | reverse complement strand
TCTTCAATATCGGAAGGCTTAACCGTAGGAGCAAATCGTTTGACAGGTTTTCCATTACTATCAAGTAAGAATTTGGTAAAGTTCCATTTAATACTCGAACCAAACCAACCGCCCAATTTACTCTTTAGGTATTTGAATACAGGATGAGCATTACTTCCGTTAACATCCACTTTCGCAAACATCGGAAACGTTACGCCATAATTAAGCATACAACCTTCTTCGATAGACTTTTCATTACCAGGTTCTTGATTGCCAAATTGGTTACACGGAAAGCCTAAAATAACAAAATCGTCACCCTTATATTTTTGATATAAGGCTTCTAATCCTTCAAACTGAGGCGTTAAACCACATTTGCTAGCTGTATTTACTACCAATACCGTTTTGCCCTTGTAGGCCTCCATTGGAATTTCTTTACCTTGAAGTGTTTTGGCATTTAAGCCATAAAAAGCTGAATTCATCTTGTTTATTGATTTTCGTGTTAGATAAAGTATCAATGGTACAAATATATATAAATATATCGTATGCGATATATTTTGCCTTGTTTTTATTTGAGTCCTTACAAAAGAAACAACCACTCAATACCCAAATAGTTTATTAATTTATCAAGCTATAAGTGAATTGACGTTAAGAAGCTTTCGAAATCATTAGGGTTAATAATTTGAGCTTTTTTGAATGGATTATGTTCTAATAGGTCTTTATCGCCAGTGACTAAGAAATCAGCCTTTGAGCATTCAATTAAGTCTAGTAAGAAGTTATCTTTGGGGTCTCGGCAAATAAAGTTTTTAGGCTGAACTTCCACGTTTGTGGCAATCGTTTCTAATAGGGTAATTAATTGAATAACACTGTCTTGAGGGAAGTATTTGCGTAGCTTTTCTCTCGCTGTTACCTGTTTTATTTCTTCAAGTAGCTGATTCGTTGTGATAATTCTTATTTGTCCATTGGCAACATATTGGCTGATAAGGTGTAGTCGTTTCCCCATTAAGAAACTTATCCAAATGTTCGTGTCGAAGATTACTTTATAGATTTTATTTTTCATAAAGTTGTTGTCTAACAGCTTCAACTTCATTCGTAATCGTGTCAAAACTTAGTTCATCTGTCTGGAATTCTTGAAGAAGTGTGGCAAGTGAATTGGCGATACCCTCTTTCTCAAGTTCTTTCCCAAGCTTTATCTTATCTTTTTGAGGAAGTTGTTTTACTAAAGACAACACCTGTTCAAACGTAAAATTTAATTGTAGCGTAGTCATATTTTGTAATGTTTATGTATGGTTACTATCGAAATTGATAAATCGAATGACGTAACAAATATACAAGAATTTACAAAAAAAGAAACATCCGCCCTCCATCACAAAGAAGTGACTTGAAGGGCGGATGTAAAGGGTAAACGGATTTTAATCCGTTAGTTATCTTCCTGTTGAGTCAATCAAGTAGCTCGCTAGTAACTAACTAACCAAGCCATTCCACTTAGCAGGTGAATTTATTCACCTGTGTCGAGCATGTATCAACAGCTACCACTACCATCATTCAACGGATTGAAATTCGTTTACCCAAACTATTTCTTCTTAAAATTCTCTTTAATATCATCTACATCGTCCATATCAGGGCCTTTCATTACCTTTTTCCAGTCGATGTTTCTGTGGTATTTTTTCATGGCTTTTTCTACATCAAAAACCCTAGGGTCATTCATTTCCATAGTATAAGGGCGAAAGTCTGGTTTTGTAGTAAAAAAATCTTGCAATAACGAAGCCGTTACGTCGTATTGGTTTACATACGGAACGTGCAAAATATTATAAATCGTTTTTAAAACAGAACCAAAATTAGCGTGTGTGTTACTCACATAGCCCCTTTTGATATACGGACTTGCCAACATCAACACACTTCTGTGAGCGTCAATATGGTCAACACCCCCTTGCGGGTCGTCTTCGGTAATAATCACCAACATATTTTTCCAGTAAGGTGTTCTTGATAAAAAGTGCATGATACGTCCAATTGCCAAATCGTTATCTGCCACGAAAGAAGCTCTCGAAAAATAACCATCCTCTGGTCTTGGGTCGGACGTATGGTCATTCGGAATTTGCACCGTCACCAACGAAGGCATTTTGGCTTTACCCGTCAACCACATCTTCGTAAATTCATCTTCAAACTGATTCATTCTAAATTGGTCAGGAATATTCGTATTGTACCCCGCATAATTATGGCTTGTTCTACTGTACAAAGCCTTTTGCATCGGAACCATTACCCCATGCCCAGCTCCTGTAGCCGTATCTGACCAAATTTCTCTCACATGAGCGGTTTCGTTTGCTTCCCCAAAATTATAGAAGGATACTTTTTTACGTTCTAAGGCTTCCCAAATACCGCCTTTTTCAGCATAATCTTCGGGGTCCATACTACCCGTTGAACCTGGGAAACGTCTGCCTGCTGCTTTACTAAAATACTTTGCCGTTTTATCTACGCTTGAATTGGCCTCTACCCACTCGTTAGGAATAACGCCCATCATCCAGTGGTGTCCGTGTATAGACGCATCGCTATCGCAGTAGAAATTATCGCTATAGGCAAAGGTTTTAGCAATTTTATGATGATTCGGCGTGACTTTCAAGTGTAAATTCTTTGCACGAAGGCTGTCCGTTAAGGTGTATTCGCAGTTAACGCCAAATCTTGCGAGCGTAGAGTCGCCTTTCCCCGTTTTAAGCTGTCCAAATACTTCGTCATACGTTCTGTTTTCTTTTGTGATGTAAACGATGTATTTGATGGGACTTTTGCTCGCTTGTGGGTCGATTGGCAAGGGATTGTTATCAATTGTTTTGCTACGTTCCACAAAGGTATTAGCGATGGTTTGTGCGGTATAGGCCTTCAAGGTAGCAGCATCGGGCATGGGGATTTTTTGAAAACTCCCTAGTTGAATATTGCCAATGTAGGTGCCTTGAGGAGGAGCAATAAAGCCATTTCCTCCATTAGGCCCAGCTCCCAAGCCACGACAAGTAATGGCATAAATATCCTTTTCATCGGGCGAAAGTAACACCCTTGTTGGACCCCAGCCAGAAGGAATAAGTCCAATCGTTTTTCGCTGATTCACATCCACTACGGCAATGGCGTTCATACCCAATAGAGCAACATAAAGCGTTTTTTCGTCTTTACTCAAGGTAATGCCAAAAGGTAATGCTCCTCTGTATTTGTCAATTCGTTGGTCAATCGTAATCGGAATATGAGCGACAATTTTGTGGGCTTTATAATCAATGATCGAAATGTTATCGTTGGTCGCATTGGTTACGTAAATAAACTGACTTCCCACGGCAATCGAATTCGGACTTGCTCCGCCAACAACCTCTGCATCTTCAATCATCTCCCCAATTTGATAGCCCGTCTTGTATTTATCCACCACCTGATTGCTTTGAAGATCTATCGAAAAAATACTCATGGCCTCGGGAACGAGTGGACTTCCGACCCCTGGGGCAAATTGACCGTCAACCGTAGTGCCTTCAATAGATTCTTTGGTGTTGTCGCCATAAGGATGTCTTGAAATCAATTTTTCATTAAAATTCTTTTCGTTAATCCCCTCCACCATCGGGTAGGCATACATCCCGACATTGGCAACAAAAGCCATTTTTTTGTCCTTACTCAAGGCTAAACCAAAGGGCTGTCTGCCCACATCAATCGACTTGGTTAAGGTTTTTGTAGTCAAATCATAGCGTACCAATCGGAAATTCCCTCGGTCTAAAATCAGTAATTCATGGTTATTGTAAACTAAATCAGAGGTAAAGCTATCGTCATATTTTTTACCTTCAATCACCCCATTTAGCGAAATAGAGTCGATAGTCTTCTTGGCAGCAATGTCATAGACAATGACCGCACCGTTGTCGCCACCACTCAGATAAAGCGTATTGTTGTCATCCCCAAAGGCAACGCCAATAAACGAACCAGCCGAAAGAGGTTGTATTTCCTTTTTATCGTAAGACGGAATTCGGGTAGTGGCCAAGCTGTTCACATCAATCAAGGTAAAAACGCCATTGTGCAAGGTGACAGCCTTTTTTCCATCGGGCGAAAGACACATTCCAAAAGGGTCATTCGTAATGCGAACGAGCGAACCCGCAGGCGTAACCCAGCGACCACTCGGCAAAACCGATTTACCGTTTTCATTAATTTGGCAATACTGCTCTCTGCCCGGAACTTCTAAAATCGTTTTTTGTTTCGACTGCCCAAACAAGCAAAAGCCAGAAAGGAGGGAGACAAGTACAAGGAAAACTCTCATGAGGATAGTGGATGTCTTTGATGAAAAATAAAAGACAATGTTAGCACACAAACATTAAGAAAGCCCCATTTTTGTATGAAGATTGTGTAAAGATTGGGGTGAGGGAAGGAGTGAGGAGGTATAGCTTGTTTATCCTAGTGATTCAAGGAGGTAAATCACTAGGATAAATTCATAATAAACTTTATTACTTGTTTATGAAAGGCATTGAAACTGATAGAACAGCTTTCCAAATGGGGTATATCAATAACGTTTGTAAGCTCTTGGACAATCGGAATGGAATGATTGTTCGACACCTTCGCACTTCCATACAGTGCGATTTTTGCTTCTTTATTCGGTTTTGACTCTAGGGATACATTCTTTGTCGAAGTCGGATTCTCAGCTTTTATTTTTAAATACCATAACCAATGTTCAATACATTGAACAGGAATCATTAAGAAGGTCTTATCCCTAAATTTATCTCCTAATTGCTTATTCATAGAAGACGATTTTTCGACAAATTCGTTTGGCAGGAACGTATCCAAATCTCTACCAACAAAAAAAATATCTTGTTGGTAGCTAATAAACCCTTGCTGTACTGCCTCTGCAAAAAGCTTATCTACGTCTGATTTATTCCGAGCCTTAAATCTATAGGTGAATTCTAAGTCAAAATCAAAAATGAGTTCATTCTCTACATTAAGGTAGTTCACCAATTGCTCAAGATACTTTTCTAAGAAAATTCGATGGGCTTCATCTTCTCCGAAATAGCCATATTTTAGGATATTCATCTTGGTACACCTCCTATAAATCCAGTTATCCAATGCGAACCCAACGATTCCGTAAACTTAATTTTAGGGACGTTATTATTCTCCATCAGTTTATCCGAAGGTTCAATAACATCTTTGAGGAGGTTTTTAACTATAGTCGCTCCCTCTTCATCCTTATCAAAAATAAAAACTGCTTCGGGAATATCCTCAAATTCGTCTAATACTCGTTCATTATGAGTTGTCATAATTACTTGAATATCTTTGTCTTCTGCTAACTGGAAAATAAAATCCAAGATCTCCTTAATACGTCTTGGATGAATCCCTTTTTCGGGTTCTTCTAAGAGCAGTAACTTAGGAGGATTAGGTTGGTGAACGATGCAAAGAAGAGCCAAGAAATACAAAACCCCTTCTGAAATTTCATCAGCCCAGTAGGTTTTTTTGCCTTTTGTATCATAGAGACCAAGTCTTTTAAACGTTTTATCTCCATAGATTTTAAACAAATCATCCTCTTGTTTAATTTCAACAGGGTCGAGTTCGATTCTTGAAAATTCTGGAATACACTTTGCTAAGTCGTTCTCAATAGCGGTAAAATTTTCCCTAAATCTACCTTGTAAAATATCAAGAAATGCTACGATGTTAGACCCATCACTACTAACAACATATTGGTTTGGTAAGATGGGAAAAGGTCTCTGTAATTTATTGGGGTCAGGCTTGTAAATTCTTACATCATGGAAAAAGCTTTGGTAGTTATTCTTAACGAGTTGTTCTTTATCATCATCGTCTTCATAATCAAGCTCCCATGAATCAGTCTTTTGTGCTAAATCAAGGTGCTGTACTTGGTCAAAATAGGACGCTGATATTTTGAAGTCAGGGCT
>JALRIJ010000195.1 GCA_023255485.1 Flectobacillus sp. | reverse complement strand
GAGAAGTACAAGTGATTTTTTACTATGTTTTCTTATTCTATCCTAAATATATCCAAAAACTCTGAAAAATGGCATTAATTGAGGCAGGATTTATCATTTTTATGCTAAAATGTGCGTTTACAGAAGATTTTCTTAGATGTTGTTTCATTAATTCTGCTTTCTTGTCGACGACTGGATTAGTCCAGAAGGTTGCAGTCGGTAAAAAACTACAGTAGCACGATAAGATATTACAACGTTAATGAGGTAAATTAATGTAAATTTGGTATTTTTCTAAGCTAAATTTATATAATAGTTATGGCTAATAACCGTCTTATCAAGCTTTTGTTTACGGCTTGTCTGGTTTTATTTTCCCTCTTTTGTCCTGCTCAAGCATATCGCCTGTGGTACAATAAACCTGCTCAACTTTGGACAGATGCTCTTCCGATTGGCAACGGTCGATTGGGAGCAATGGTTTTTGGAGGAGTAGAACAAGAACGAATCCAATTTAATGAAGAAACGCTATGGACAGGTGAGCCTCGTAATTATAACCGTCCAGATGCGTATAAACACCTTGCTGAAATTAGAAATTTACTGAATCAAGGAAAACAAAAAGAAGCAGAAGACTTAGCTGAAAAGACTTTTATGGGTCTCAAAAGTACTGAGGGAAATCGAGAGGCATGGCTAAAAAAGATACAAGAGATTACTCAAGTCGCTCCTAATCCTACTCAAATTGATTTTGATGATAGTCGTTGGAAAACGATGACTGTTCCATCTTATGAAGGTTGGGAAGCCATTGGTTATGAAGGACTCGATGGAGCTGTTTGGTTTAGGACGACCGTCGAAATCCCTGCTGAATGGGAAGGGAAAGTGCTCGTCTTGGATTTAAATAGGGTGCGTGAACAAGATTTTACCTATATCAATGGGCAGTTGGTTGGGGCAACGAATAGTTTTGAACCTCGAAAATATAAAATTGCAGCCAATGTATTAAAAGCAGGAAAAAATACCCTTGCCATGCTAGTATTGAATTATGCTGATAAGGGAGGTATTGCGGGGTATAAGGATACTAAAAAAGCAATCGGAATTTATCCTGAGGGACAGGAAGACAAGAAAATAGCTATCAACGGGCATTGGAAGTACTGGATTCAGGATGATGAGCCTCCTGCAATTGGGAAATATCAAGCAGATTATCAGCCTTTTGGAGATGTGCTAATTCGTTTCCCTAAGCTACAAGCTTACAGCCATTACGAACGAGAACTGGATTTGAAGAAAGCCATCGTAAGTACGCATTTTAAAGTTGGTGAAACAAATTTTACCAGACGTTATTTCGCTAGTGAACCCGACCAAGTGATTGCGATGGAGTTTAAGGCGGATAAACCCAAACAAATCTCGTTTGAGCTTCGCCTAACGAGTCCTCATAAACGTTTTAAGGTACAACAAATTGATAATCAAACACTAGCGTTGTCGGTAAAAGTTCGAAATGGAGCTTTATACGGCGAATCATTTTTACATTTTGTGCTAAAAAATGGATCCTATCAGCTTACGGACTCTACTCTCGTCGTCTCCAATGCCGACGAAGCTCAATTGTATTTGATGGCGGCTACAAATTTTGTCAATTACAAAGATATTTCGGGAAATCCCACCAAGCGATGTCAGGAAACATTGTTAAAGCTCAAGGGGAAAACACTTGAGACGATTCAAACAAGGCATCTCAAAGAATATCAAGCGTATTATAGTAAATTTCAGATTCAGTTGGGCAAATCCCCCTTTGATGAATTACCTACGAATGAGCGTTTGGCTAATTTTTCAAAGGCTAATGATTTTTCGTTGTTAGCCCTTTATGTACAGTATGGACGCTATTTGTTGATTTCTTCGTCAAGACCAAACACACAGCCCGCTAATTTACAAGGCATTTGGAATGAACAACTTTCGCCTCCTTGGGGAAGTAAATACACTACCAATATCAACGTAGAAATGAATTATTGGCCAGCCGAAGTGTTGAATCTTTCAGCCTTGCATCAGCCTTTGTTTTCACTGATTAAGGATTTAGAACAGACAGGAAGCATTACGGCTAGTCAATACTATAAAGCTCGTGGTTGGTTGGTGCATCACAACACGGATATTTGGCGAGGAACAGCTCCGATAAATGCCTCGAATCATGGAATTTGGGTAACTGGAGGAGCGTGGTTGGCTCAACATCTTTGGCAACACTATTTATTTACACAAGACAAAAATTTCCTGCAAAAAACAGCTTATCCAACGATGAAAAAGGCGGCTTTATTTTTTGTAGATTTTCTGGTAAAAGACCCAAAAACAGGAAAGCTGGTCAGCAGTCCTGCTAATTCGCCAGAACAGGGTGGTCTGGTAGCAGGCACAGCGATGGATCATCAAATTATCCGAGAACTCTTCACGTCGTGTATTGAAGCAGGAAAAATCTTAAAAGTGGATAAACAATTGGCAGATACTCTGGCTCTCAAGTACCAACAACTTATGCCTAATCAAATTGGGCATTTGGGACAATTGCAAGAGTGGACGAAAGACCTAGACGATAGTACGAACAAACATCGTCATGTCTCGCACCTATGGGGAGTCTATCCAGGGAATGACATTAATTGGGAAAAATCTCCCGATTTCATGAAAGCTGCTCGTCAATCCTTGTTGTTTAGGGGCGATGAAGGTACAGGTTGGAGTCTGGCTTGGAAAATCAACTTTTGGGCCAGATTCAAAGAAGGAGATCATGCCATGAAGATGGTTAAAAACCTCTTACGACCTGTCTCTTCTTCGGGAGGTTCATACCTTAATTTGTTCGATGCACATCCTCCTTTTCAGATTGATGGAAATTTTGGCGGAGCGGCTGGCGTTGCCGAAATGCTCGTGCAAAGTCATACAGAATACCTTGATATTTTGCCAGCTCTACCTTCTGAAATGAGTGAAGGAGAGGTAAAAGGACTTCAAGCAAGGGGTGGTTTTAGCGTAGATATTTCTTGGAAAAATGGAAAATTAACTTCCCTGACAATCTATTCAAAAGCAGGGAATTCATGCCTGATTCGTTACGGAAATTTCCTCAAAAAAATAAAAACCCAAAAAGGGAAACAATATTGTTTAACAGGCGATTTAACCACTGAAACAATAAAAAAACGGTAGTATAGTTGAGTATTTTACGCTAAGTATTTTTTCATATTATATCAACCAAATGTTAAATTTTTAACTAGAATACCCTTATTTGTTCTTGATAATGTACTATTTTATTGCTCATTTCAAATAAAATATATAACATTAATTATATTCGTAGTAGTGTGTGTTTGTTTATGGTTAACTAGGCAATAAATTTGTTTGTTAATCATTAGAATTTTTTGAAAAAATGAATAGTTATAACGATAAATCTGGAGAGTCTATGAATGTTGTATTAGTCGGTGCTGGAATCATGAGTGCGACCCTTGGGGTACTTTTGAAAGAATTACAACCTAATGCAAATATTCAAATTTTTGAACGTTTGGAAGGGGCTGCTGCCGAAAGTTCGGACGCTTGGAACAACGCAGGAACAGGACACTCGGCTTTCTGTGAATTGAACTATACACCCGAAAAAGCGGATGGTACAGTGGATATTTCTAAAGCTTTGTCTATTGCAGAATCGTTTGAAGTTTCTAAGCAGTTTTGGGCATTTTTAATCGAAAAAAATCTGTTAAATGCTCCTGAAAATTTCATCAGACCTGTTCCACATTTGAGCTTCGTTTGGGGTGAAAAAAACGTAAACTTCCTGAAAACTCGTTATAACAATATGCAGAAAAACCATTTATTCAAAGGAATGGTTTATTCAGAAGATAAGCAAACCTTAGCTTCATGGATGCCCCTTGTCATGGAAGGTAGAGATGCTTCTGAGGCAGTGGCTGCAACAAAAATGGATATTGGTACAGACGTAAACTTTGGAGCATTGACTCGCTCTATGTTGGCTGAAATTGCTAAAAATCCAGATGTAAGTATTCATTACAATCATGACGTAAAAGACTTGACTAAAACGAGTTCTGGAGGTTGGGATGTGAAGGTAAAAGACCTTGCTTCGGGTGAAAAAAGAACTGTTTCTGCTGATTTCGTATTCATTGGTGCTGGTGGTGGTGCTTTACCATTATTGACTAAGTCTGGAATCAAAGAAGGAAAAGGATACGGCGGATTCCCTGTAAGTGGTCAGTGGTTGAAATGTACAAATCCAGCTATTATTGAAAGACATAATGGCAAGGTATATGGAAAAGCGTCGGTTGGAGCTCCTCCAATGTCAGTTCCTCACTTGGATACCCGTATGATTGATGGCAAGAAGGCGTTGTTGTTTGGCCCTTACGCAGGTTTCTCAACTCGTTTCTTAAAACAAGGCTCTTTATTAGACTTACCATTGTCAATTAATTTCGGAAATATTCGTCCTATGTTGGCGGCTGGTGCAGATAATATTCCGTTGACAAAATACTTGATTAAAGAAGTAATGCAGTCTCCAGAAGACCGTTTGAAAGCATTGAAAGAGTATTTTCCAGAAGCAAAAATGGAGGACTGGGTGTTGGAACATGCAGGTCAGCGTGTACAAATTATCAAAGGACATCCAGAAAAAGGAGGAGTACTTGAGTTTGGAACAGAGGTGGTAAGTGCAGGAGATGGTTCTATTGCAGCTTTACTGGGTGCGTCTCCAGGAGCATCAACCACGGTATCAGTTATGATTACCTTATTGAACAAGTGTTTCCCAACTCAAATGGCATCAAGCGATTGGAAAGCGAAATTAAAAGCAATCGTTCCTTCTTTTGGAGAATCGTTAATTACCAATGCTGCTTTGTGCGAAAGTATTCGTGAGAAAACATCTGCTGTATTGAAGTTGAACTAAGCTTTTTAAGCATATAGTACAAGGCTACCGATATACGTGTCGGTAGCCTTTTTTAATTTCAGTATAATAGGGGTCTAGGCTATTCAAGATAAAATAGTACATTACATTGAAAAAATTGTAGGGAATAATGCCTTTTATAGCTTGTAGTTTTGTGTTTATTATACAAAATTTAGCTATGCGTATTTTCTCTCTTATACTTGTTTGTTGTTTTGTCTTCTCACTAAGTTTCTGCTTAACGGCCAATGCTCAGCGTAAAGACATTGCATTAAACGAAAATTGGCTTACCATCGCCCACGATTCGCTCCGAAATGATTTGGCTCATTTTGAACAAGCGTCTTTCAAAACAACTCAATGGAAAAACGTAAGTGTTCCGCATAATTGGGATAATTACGAAGGATACAGACGTTTACTACATGGTAATCGGCATGGAGTGGCATGGTATCGCAAGCATTTTACTTGTCAAGAAGCGGCAGTAGGCAAACGCTTTTTTCTGTATTTTGAAGGGGTAGGTTCGTATGCCTATATCTGGCTTAATGGAAAATACGTTGGCTCTCATGCTGGAGGGCGAACCACGTTTACCCTTGATATTACCAACGAAATTCGTTTAGGAAATCAAGATAATATCTTAGCGGTTCGTGCCGATCACCCTGCTCAAGACAAAGGACAACCTTGGCTATGTGGGGGCTGTTCTACGGAAAGAGGCTTTTCGGAAGGCTCACAACCAATGGGCATTTTCCGTCCTGTTCATTTAATTGTTACGAAAGATGTGCGGATTCAACCTTTTGGAATTCATATCTGGAACGATACTACGGTTTCAGACAAACAGGCTCAACTCTATGTACGCACGCAACTGAAGGCTTATCGAAAGCAAGCGACCACTATCCAACTTATTCAAGAATTAAGGAATCAGGAAAATCGGCTTATTTTTCAAACCACTCAAAACGAAGTACTACAAGTAGGACAAGAACAAACGCTTGTCTCTAATTTACCACTGATTCAGAACCCCATTCTTTGGTCGCCCGAAAATCCCTATCGCTACACGCTTGTTACTCGTATCATGCAAGGAAACACCTTACTGGATGAAC
>JALRIJ010000194.1 GCA_023255485.1 Flectobacillus sp. | reverse complement strand
GGATAGCCTTCTACAGGGTATTGTTGTGCTACTGCTGGGCCTTCTCCATTTTCGTAATCAATGGCAACACAAACAAATTTCTGATTCATGTATTCGCCTAATGCTTTGTCGGTAAATACTTTAGATTTTAAGTACTTACAAGGGCCACACCAAGTTGTGTAACAGTCCATCATCACTAACTTGTTCTCTTTTTTTGCTTTTGCTAAGGCTTCTTTAAATGTTCCGTGAAAAAACTGAATGCCTTCGGTTGGAGTATCTTTCTTCTTAGCAGGAGGGTTCCCTGCGAAGATACTGATGCTTAATACACAAAGAAATGCGGCAATAATGCTTGATTTTAACATGATATTGAAAATTAGGATGATATAAAAATTCTTTAAGATGAACAGCAAGGAATAGGATTTAGTTTCTAACAACTTGACGAGCTTTTTTTAACAAGTCTTCCGCTCCAATTCCGCCTACTTGATGATTGACAACCCTTCCGTATTTATCCAAGAAAAGAAGGGTTGGGTATGCTTGAACACCATAGCGTTTTGCGGTAAGCACTCCTTCATCGTCTTCCATATCCATGGCAATGCAAATGAAGTTTTGGTTCATAAACGAGCCCAAAGAGGGGTCAGTAAATGTATATTTTTTCATTATTTTGCAAGGGCCACACCAAGTCGTGTAACAATCGATAAAGATGGGCTTGTTGGTTGCCTTGGCTAATTCTAGGCCTTCTTTAAGAGAAGTGATGGGGAAATAGATTCCTTGTGAAGTGCCTTCATCATTCGTAATGGGTGGTTCTTCCGTGATGATTTCTCGTTCTTTCACTACTTGTTCTGTAGGCATGGGTACCATGTTGCGTTTACATCCTACCAAAGAGAGTAAGCAGCATAGCAAAATGACATAGACTTTATTCATGGTTTTATGACGTTTAAGTAGGGGTTCACTATTTCCCTTAACGAATAAAGGTAAATAATATTTTGGATTAACAAATCATTAACACCCAATAATCTTGCCAAAAGCCGAGAGAAGGTAAAAACAAAAGTCAGCCCTTGTGGACTGACTTTTGAATGCTTACTTATGAACTTTTAATCGGTTAATTAATAGCGTATTATGCGTAACTATTAAGCATCACAGGCATAACTAACATTAAAATATCTTCGTTCTCTTTTTTGTCGGCAGGGACAATCAATCCAGCACGATTAGGAGCAGACATTTCTAAAGAAATCATATTTGAATTGACATTATTCAACATTTCGATTAAGAATTTCGCATTAAAGCCAATTTCCATATCGTCTCCTTCGTAATCGCACATCAAACGCTCGTTCGCTTCGTTTGAGTAATCCAAATCTTCCGCCGAAATTACTAAATCGTTAGAGCTTAACTTCAAACGAATTTGGTGAGTAGTTTTATTTGAGTAAATAGAAATACGTTTCAATGAACCCAATAATTCACCACGATTGATTGTCAAGACGTTTGGATTGTTTTGAGGAATCGCATTTTCATAATCAGGGAAACGTTCGTCAATTAAACGACAAATCATTTTGATATTATTGAAACTAAAAAATGCGTTCGCTTGACTAAAATCGGCCGTTACGGTTGTATCGTCAGAAGGAAGTGATGATTTCAACAAATTCAAGGCTTTACGAGGGATAATCATCGTTGAGGTTGAATCTGAAGTAACATCCATTCTACGATAACGGATTAGACGGTGACCATCTGTAGCAACAAAGTTGGTATATTCGCTTGATAACTGCACATATACCCCTGTCATGGCAGGACGAAGGTCGTCGTTAGAAACCGCAAAAATGGTATTTGAAATCGCTGCACCTAATACATCGGCTGCAATTTGTACTGATAAACTTTTCGTTACTTGTGGTACTTTAGGGAAATCAACAGGATTTTCACCTGATAATTTATAACGACCATTTTCGGTAATGATTTCTGTCCCAAAAGTATCACTATCCACATTAAATGTGATTGGTTGGTCTGGGAGACCACGTAATGTATCAAGAAGTAAACGAGCTGGTACGGCAATAGCTCCCGTGTTAGATGATTCAACTTCTAGGGTTGTAATCATCACGGTTTGTAAATCTGAAGCCGTTACTGTCAACAAGTTTTGGTCGAGTTGAATAAGGAAATTCTCTAAGATTGGTATAACTGGGTTATTGGCGATAACTCCGTTAATACCAGAGAGTTGTTTCAATAAAACTGATGAAGATACAACGAATTTCATTTGTGTTGGAATATGTTAAGGTTGGGAATTAACTTCTAATGTAATACTTTCTGTTTGAGACGGTAAACAGCCAAGTAAATTTCGTTTAGGAGATAGATATAAATTCATATCTATCAGAACGGAACTCGTAATTACTTCGCAAAAGTACTAATAAGTACCGACATTGAGACATCAACCGAATAGAAAAAATATAAATGTAAGATGCTTTAAATGCCTATTTATCGTAATTTAAAACGATGGAGCTGCTGGCTCTTAACAGAAATGGGATGCTGGAGTGCTTAGTTCGTTGAGAGGATGTAGAAATAAGATAGACTAAAAAATAAATTTCTTTCAACATACGCTTTTACGTGTCTGATTGATAAGTGCTTTCACTGTTAGTGTGGAAATAAATTGGCGGTTTTATTCCACAGTAACGCATGATATATACCTGAAATGAAGTGCTCTAGTTACTCGTTTCAACTAACTAGTTTTGTGCACAAATTTCAAAAAACTACTCTTCAAAAAGAATAACCTAAGTGGCTATTCTTTTCGAAGAACAAATGTTACGAAGGGCGTAAATTTGCTTGTAGTGCATCAAATCAAATGAACGTATAAAATTAAATTAACGCAAAGTAAGGATAACAAAGTCTTTATTATTAAACATTTACGTGCTATATTTTGTTGATACTAATATACGCTTCTTAGAAGGACTTTTACAATAGCCATTCTGGCTAAAATCAACAGATAACTGTAAATATTTTATTTTTTTTGAAGTTTTATGCTTTAGAATAACTTTAAAATCAGTAATATTGTGCGTTTTCCTCCTAAAAGCTGAAAATAAAGCTTGTCTTATCTCTTCGAGCCCTCTTGTTATAATCTGCAATTACTAATCCATAGATAAAATTATCCTCGAGATAACTTTTACTTTGTTCTTACATAAATTTTTATGACACAGTCAAGCCGCCACTTGGAAGTTTATCTTCAAAAGTGCAAAGAGATGTTAGGGAACTTCGCTAGTTCTGCCTCAGAAGAAACCATTGCGAAGTACATTCAACTATTACAAGACCCTATCCAAAAGGCCATATTACCCAAAGGTGTTGTGGGTATACTGGATGTACATAGGTTAGCGTTTCGGTATATTGTGAATACCGAATTTGCGGTAGGCATTACTACCGAACAATTTCTTGAGAAAGGAGTGGAGGCCTATTTTGAATCCATGGTCAAAGAACCGTTAAACTTAGACGCAATTCCTGTGTTTATGGGTTTTTTGATTGAATCTATTGGGGCTGTACCTCCAGCGTTGAGAGATGGTTTTTTAGCCTATATTTATGGGATTCAAAATATAAGACCTAGTGGAGTTAATTTTACGACCTTAGTACAGGTCAAAGGCCTTGCTTTCGACGAAGATGGAATGCCAACGCTCTGTTTGTTTATTCTTGAAGACATTGCCCATCTAACCAAGAAAGCCGTAAAGCCACGAATGCGAATTAGTTTTGCTGATAATCGGCAAGTAGCTAATTTGTCGATGGACGATAAAGTGATTAAAAAAGGAGATATTTTCTCCGATAGAGAACTAGAAGTACTGAAGCGTCTTTTGAAAGGCAATGAATCGAAAGAAATAGCAGACAAACTTTTTATTAGTCCTAACACAGTTGACAATCATCGTAAAAACATGATTAGAAAAATTGATGCTAGGGATACGACTGCTTTGGTGCATTTAAGTAAAATGTTAGGCGTTTTACATTAGCATACTACCAGTCGTTTTTAGAATAAGTGTGAAATCAGCTACCTTTGTGGTATAAACAAATCGTACTAAAACAAGAATCATAGTGGAACAGAAAGATGAGCAGTCTTTTCAATTAGACAGCCTAAAAGATGTCGTTGAGGTGGAAGAAATCAGTGATGCAGCAACGTGTGTGCTTAGTAACGTAGTTGATTATAAGTTTGGCACACCCATTGGTTTTGATGCTGTAGGCGATTTAATTTATTTGATTGGAGCCTCTAAAAATGATGTGACGGACTCTCTATATTTACGCTCTAGAGGTATCTCCTCTGATGTCAAAAAAATTGATAAATTGGTAGATAGTGAGCTCGAAAGATTGGCTTCGAAGCTTCTTGAAGAGCAAGTGATTATTTCTGCTAATCCAGTTGGACAAGGAGGATTATGGGTTGCCTTAGTGCATGCCTCTCTTCATAATAGTCTTGGCTTTTCGATTAAAACAGACCCCTCGTTCCGTAAAGATGCTTTTTTATTTGGAGAATCTTCTCAACGAGTAGTCGTCTCTCTAAAGGCTGAGATGCAGGAGGACTTTGAAGAAGTGTTATCTGCTCAGCAATTTCCTGCTAAGTTTTTAGGAGTTGTTACAAAAGGGAAAATGGCGATTGATTCCGAAAAAATGATGGATGTGACCGATGCCAAAGCCTTATTAGGAGTTTAATAACAGGCTGTTCATTTGAGAAGAAATTTATGAGCCGAAGATGGGTGATGAGTAATGATGTTAATTTAGTTGATTTTTGAAAAGGCTTAATAACTCGTTTGTTAAATCTAAAATTCAACATTCATAATTATACATTATCACTTACCTATCTTCGGCTTTTTATATAAACGTTTGGAGACGTTTAACGAACTATTATTTTATGCGTTATTTTTTAGAATGTGCCTATCGAGGAACTAATTACTGTGGGTGGCAAAAACAACCCAATGCACCTTCTGTACAGGAAGAAATAGACAAGGCTTTGTCTCTATTATTGCGAAAACCCGTGGAAATTGCAGGAAGTAGTCGCACGGATGCGGGGGTGCATGCCGAACATCAAACGGCTCATCTTGATTTGGAGGAAGCCATTCCAGACTGTCACCATTTGGTTTACCGCCTTAATAAAATTACGCCTGCGGATATTTCTATTAAACAAATTTATCCCGTTGCGGACGACTATCACGCTCGCTTTGAAGCTACTTCTCGCAAATATGAATACCGAATTGCTCGTAAAAAAAATCCTTTTTTGACAGGAGTTACGTACCAATTTGAAATGCCTTTAGATATGGAACGAATGAATGAAGCCTGTGCTTTATTTTTTAAGCATATTGATTATGAGTGTTTTAGTAAAGTAAAAACAGATGTGTTTACCTATAATTGTACGATTGAGGAAGCTCGTTGGGAACAGCGTTCAGAAGATTTGTGGGTTTTTCATATCAAAGCAAATCGTTTTTTGAGAGGGATGGTGCGTGCTATTGTAGGCACGTTATTAGAAGTAGGAGCAGGGCGATTGTCTATCGAAGGGTTAGAAACCATTATTCTTTCCAAGAATAGAACAAAGGCAGGACGAGCTGTACCTGCCGAAGGCTTATTTTTGATGGAGGTGAATTATTAAATCAGGCTGTTGAAATTTCGGCATCATGCAATTCCTCAAAGGCATCAGAAACGCCTTTGGGGAATTGTTGTGTATAAGCCTAAATCCGTTGGAAGGATCGCTAATTGAAATACCATCGTTTTTCTTACGCTCTTAAAATCTGAATAAATACTTCTTCTAACTTAGAAGCCATTCGGATACGGATTTTATGATTTTGTGGGTCAATGCCTTTTGCATTGAATTTTGAAATCCATATTTCTTTAAACCCAAGTTTTTCGGCTTCCGAAATACGTTGTTCGATGCGATTAACCGCACGGATTTCTCCGCCAAGTCCTACTTCGGCAGCAAAACAAATAGAACTCGGAATACTAATATCTTCGTAAGACGAAACAAGAG
>JALRIJ010000193.1 GCA_023255485.1 Flectobacillus sp. | reverse complement strand
ACAAAGGCTCATTTGAAGCCGTCAATGAACGTACCCCTCTAATTGTCACTTTACCTGCTTGTCCTGGGCGTTCATTCGATTGAATATCAACCCCAGCTGCTCTACCTTGCATACCTTGCAAGGCATTGGCTACTGGTCTTTGGTTTAATTCAGCCGAACCAACACTTACCATCGCACCTGTTACGTCAGACTTTTTACGTTCTCCATAACCTACTACAACAACCTCTTCTAACGACTTAATATCACTCGCTAATACAATATTAATCACTGAACGTGAGCCGACATTAACTTCTTGAGTTTCATAACCTGTAGAAGATACGATTAATACTGCATTGCCGTCTGGAACATCAATTTTGAATGCACCATCTGCTCCTGTAATTGTACCTTTAGTTGTACCTTTAATTTTAACCGTTACGCCAGGAAGTGTTTCTCCATCACTACCAGTAACCTTACCTGTTACAGGTAAAGCAACAGTACCTTTGAACATTTTGACAGAAGCTGCACCTCCGCCTACTCTCGTAAGTACTACATGTTCTTTACCCTGAACGTGAGTATAACCACCTGCAAGGGCCATCAGCATACTCACACTTAGTAATTTTTTAAGCATCGAGATTGGGTTTTTGAATTAAACATTTGAGTTAAAAAGAGATAAAATATATAATTATAGTTATATTATTTTGTCTTTTTTTACAAAAATATTGTCATATATTACCGCAACCGTCATGTTCTGTCCTGCACCCCTATCCTGATAAAAGTCATAAATTGAACTTATTAGAGAAAAAAATAGACTTCTAACAATATAACTTTTCCGTGTTATTTTATAAAACTATCACCCCATTGTATCACTATAATACTTGCCTTTTTTGCTCAAAAAGGCCTATTATATCCTTATGCAATCGTTCCCGACAACGTTATCAAATTATCATTTATTTGATAAATGATAATTATCCAAATAGAATACTGTTTTCATTGTCTTATTCCAGCCGTTTCTCCAAATAGCATATTTACAATAATCTGATTTCTTTCATAATGTAGATAAAACAGGCATTTTAACCCATAAAAAAGGATAAAAAAAAGACGAAAAAATATAAATTTTTATTTTAAAACTTAAAAACAAATAGATTTTATCTCATTCTGACACTTATAACAGCCTATAAAAGGAAGAGCCTGTTATTACTAACAAGCTCTTCCTTTTTAACCTAATGAAAACATATCATCTATTCTATTAATAGCCTGGGTTCTGAGCAAAACTTGCAGAACCACCATCAGTACGATCAATTTGTGACTGTGGAATCGGGCGAAGGTTGTGCATGTCTTTAATATTACCTGCTGCTTGTGGGTTATATAGTTTTACACGTTCTACCAATTTACCCCAACGTTTTAAATCCATCCAACGAATTTGCTCGCCACACAACTCACGACCACGCTCGTCCATGATGAAATCTAAATTCAATTGGCTTGATTTAATTTCCATTGCGGCTGTTTTGCCAGTCCATGCAGCACGACGACGAACGACATTTACCGCTTCAGTAGCTTCGGTTAACTTTCCTTGGAAAAATAAGGCTTCTGCCAACATTAAATACGTATCTGCTAAACGGAAAGCTAAGAAATCACGACTACCTGGAGCATACGTTCTATCCTGACGAAGTGGATCCATAAACTTAATCAAGGTTGGGAACAAGGCTTCTGTGTAAGCACTTGGCACTAATACTTGATACGGTTTTTTAGCACGATCAGCCAAGGACATTTCAAAACCTGGCATATAAATCGCTGTATCACCTGCTTTGAAAGTCACTTTTGCTTTTGATAAATCAAAAGCAGTATTGAACGTTCCAGGGTTATTAGCCAACCAAGTATCTCTAAAACTTTTCTTGTAGCGAGAATCATTCACACGATCTGCTTGAGCGAATACATTTTCAATACAAAATTTAGTTGGGCGTAAACGTTTGAAAGGTCTTCCATAATTTACATCACGCACCATACCTGCTTGCACGTCATACTGCATCCCAAAGAATAAGTGTAAGTTATTGCCAAAAGTATTACCGTTACCTGTGTTATCTAATGGAGTTGGAGCTGTGTTTGTCAAGGGGTCTGACGTATATTGTACCGCAAAGATTACCTCGTCATTAATTTCCCCAGCACCTTGGGTAAATACGCTCGCAAAATCTGGCAATAATTTGAAACCATAATTATTGATTACATTCTGAGCGTACGTTCCTGCTTTTACGTAGTCGTCAGTGGCTTTTGCAGAAGACGTTGCTTTTGCTAAATACACACGAGCCAATAAATGTTCAGCAGCAGCCTTTGTTGCACGACCATAGTCTGTAGATTTAGCCTTATTCTCCAAATCAGGAAGAGAAGCCTCTAAATCCGCAATAATCGTTTTGTACATATCAGCCTCTGAAGCTCTCGAAGTTTTTTTCGTTGGTGCAACCGTTTCAGTTAAACGCAAGTCAACTCCACCCCATTGTTGCAATAACAAGAAATAGTAATGAGCTCTTAAAAACTTCATTTCGGCAACACGCTGTTTTTTCACTGCGTCAGTAATACCTGTAGTAGAAGGAGCCCTTTCGATAACCGCATTACAAGTATTAATTCCTCTGTATAATTCATCCCAAATATCTTTTAACCAATCCACTTGAGAGTTCAATTGAGCGTCATAGAAGTGGAAGCCTTTATAACCACCATCTGCTCCAGTAGCATACAAATCTGTACCGTACTCGGTTACAGTTAAGCCCATTTGAGTACCATAAAACCCTCTTAGTGATGAGTAGGCGGAATTTACAGCAGCATTGAAACCAGCAGGAGTAGCAATATATTCATTACTTATTCCAGCAATAACTGTTTCTTTTAGCGTATCTTCGCACGATTGCCCTACTAACATAAAAGCAAGAAAACCAGCTAGTTTTAATGATTTATTATATATTTTTCTCATTTTTTATCTTAATTTATGTTTCAATTAAAGCAATAAAAACGCATTCCTAATTTCTAGAAAATATGACAGTTATAGTCTAATTAAAATTTAACGTTCAAACCAAAAGTAGTTACAGAGGTTGCAGGAGTTACATTACGTTCTACGGTATTTGTTTGTGTTTCTGGATCTGCTCCATTGTATTTAGAACGATAGGTTGACCAAATAAATGGTTGCTGAATACTAGCAAATAAACGTAGTGACTCTAAACCCATTTTTTGAACAACTTTTGCAGGGAACGTATAACCAAAGTTTATGTTACGAACTTTTACAAAAGAGCCATCGAAGTTAATCAAAGCACCATTATTTACAGGAAACTCCTGATTTGACTTAGGTTGAGGGAACTCATTTGTTGGATTGTTTGGAGTCCAATAATCCACTTTCATTTGTTCGTAACGACCAGCTAATTGGTTTAAGTCACGGTGGAAACCACTCACAATCATTTGCCCTTGACGAGTGACAATGAAGAAATTCAAGTCAAACCCTTTGTATGAGAATCGGTTGGTAATACCCCCACTCCAAGTTGGAATATCAGAACCTAAAATAACACGGTCATCTGCATTGATTTTACCATCTTTATTGGTATCCTGCACCTTGATTTGTCCAACAGAACTACCCATAGCGGCAGCTTCAGCAGCTTCACTTGTTTGCCAGATACCTAATTTCTTGTAATCATAAATTACAGAAAGTGGTTGTCCGATAAACCATTTATTACCAATATCATCTACTGCTCCATTATACAAGCTAACGATTTTTTCTGTGTTTTTTGTCAATGAAATTTCGGTAGTCCACTTAAAACCTCCTTTATCGATATTTACAGTATTTAAGCTCAATTCAACCCCTGTATTTTGCGTTTCACCTACGTTACGAGTTACAGAAGCAAAACCTGTTGAACCTGGTAAGTAATCAGATAACAATAAGTCTGTGGTATTTGTCTGATAAAACTCGGCTGACCCCGAAAGTCTTCCACTCCATAAAGAGAAATCAACCCCGATATTTTTTGACGTAGATGTTTCCCACTTCAAATCTGGATTACCAATGGTATTCGGACGGTATCCATAAGCAGCAGTCGCATTCCAAGCATAAGCTGTACGAGTTAACTGACCTTGTGTTTGGTAAGGTGTTACTCCTTGGTTACCTGTAGAACCAATACTTGCACGTAATTTCAATAAATCCAACGATGTAATACCTTTCATAAACGGTTCGTTCGTGATATTCCAGCCTAAGGCAATTCCAGGAAAATTACCGTATTTTGTATTTACCCCAAACTTACTTGAACCATCACGGCGAATCGTTGCTGTTACTAAATACTTATCTTTATAGTCGTAGTTGATACGTCCCATAAATGAATTAATCGTCCACTCAATTAAGTTACTACCATACGACTGTACCGTTCCTGCACTTCCTAAGCTAAAATATTGTTGAGTTTCAGCAGGCACCCCTGAAACGCCTAGGGTATTATATTCAAAATTTTCTTTTTGAATAGACTGTAACGCTGTTAAGGTAAAATTATGATCTTTATTAAACGTCTTGTTATAAGTAATCACGTTTTCTAAAGTCCAGTTAAAACCAAATTGGCTATTTTCTGATGCTGTCGCATTACCTCCTTTATTAGCATTAGTCATCGAGCCAACGAAACGACCCGCACGAGAAATCGTGATATCTGGACCAAAATTGACACGGTATTTTAAGCCTTCCAAGATACTAGCTTCGGCATAAATACTATTAAAAATACGGTACTTTTTAATTTCATCTACTTGAGCTCCAGGTACGATTTCCGATAATGGGTTCGTTAAAAGAGCATCATTTGTAGGGGCAAACTTAATCGAACCATCCGCATTATATGGGGTAGCTAATGGGTTTTGTTGTAAACTAAAACCATAAGGATTTAAACTCGCTCCATTTCTTACACTGTTCATCATATAAGAGGCAATACCCACTTTCATAAAGTTATTAATCTTATGATCGATATTTGAGCGTAAAGAATAACGGCTATAATCTAACCCTGCACTAATCCCTTTGTCTAAGAAATAACCACCTGAGAAGTAGAATTGAGTTTTTTCGTTTCCTCCTTGTACACCAATTGTATGACTTTGCTGAAAACCTTTCTGTAACATTAAATCCTGCCAATCAGTATTACGTCCTTGGGCAATTCCTTCAGCAACCGCAGGGTCTCCTCCCAATACAGCTACTTTTGAATCCGCATAAGCATCCGTCACACCCGTTGGCACTGCATTGCCATTGGCATCTTTATAACCACCTGTTGCACGATAGGCTTCACGAACAAATTCTTGAAATTCAGCTCCACTAAACAATTTGACTTTATCTAATACCTGAGAAGTACCCACATAAGCATCATAACTTACGGTCGTTTTACCTGTAGGCTTACCTCTTTTAGTAGTTACTAATACTACACCATTAGCCCCTCTAGCCCCATAAATCGCAGCAGCAGAAGCATCTTTTAACACTTCAAAAGAGGCTACATCATTTGGATTAATATCTTCATAACCTCCAGAAGAAAAATCAAAAGGGCGAGTTGCAGAAGACATTAAGTCATTTCTATCTCCAACCATCGGGATTCCATCTACTACATACAGGGGGTCATTACCTGCATTGAATGAACGACGACCACGAATGGTAACTTTAGGAACAGAACCAGGCTTACTACCTGACTGAGATACATCTACCCCTGCAACACGACCTTGCATGGCTTGACCGATGTTTGTGATAGGCATCTCACTGATTTGTTTGGCAGAAACCGAAGTAATTGCACCAGTCAATTGACTTTTCTTCTGGCTACCATAACCAACAACTACAACCTCTTCTAACGATTTTACGTCAGCCGCTAATACAATATTGATAACAGAACGAGAACCAACGCTAATTTCTTGGGTGACGTATCCTGTAGATGAAACTACTAATACGGTATTCCCATCTGGAACATCCAACTTAAAAGTACCATCAGCACCTGTTACAGTACCCTTTTTAGTCCCTTTAATCATTACTGTTGTTCCAGGTAA
>JALRIJ010000192.1 GCA_023255485.1 Flectobacillus sp. | reverse complement strand
GTTGGTGGGTTACGGGTAAATGGGATTTAACCTATTTAAGTGTACGGGTAAACAGGTTTTAAGTATGAAGAATTATTAAATTGATACTATTTTTCCACGGAGGTACACAAAGTATGACACGGAGTTCCACAAAGAGCCTCAGAGTTTCACAGAGTTCTTTCTTTGTGTGTCTTTGTGGTTCTCCGTGCAACTCAGTGGTAACAGGCACTACGCCAAAGGAATACTATCAATTTATTCTTTACCATTACTTAACCTGTTTAAATTAATATACAACTTGACGGGTTAAAAAAACATCTACCCAATAAAAAAGAAGGTACAAAATCAACGACCCTGTACCTTCTTTTGTTGTATGTATGTTGATTCGTTTGAACCTTATTTAGCATAATTTACAGCACGCATTTCACGAATTACCGTTACTTTGATTTGCCCTGGATATTGCATCTCTTTTTCAATTTTCTGAGAAATATCATACGATAACATACTTGCTTTTTCGTCCGATACATTTTCAGAATCTACTAATACACGTAGTTCACGACCTGCTTGGATAGCGTAACATTTCTGAACGCCGCTGAAGCTAGTTGCCATGTCTTCTAATTCTTTCAGACGACGCATATACGACTCCATCATCTCACGTCTTGCTCCTGGGCGAGAACCAGAGATGGCATCACATACTTGAATGATTGGCGAAATCATAGAAGTCATCTCAATTTCGTCGTGGTGAGCTCCAATAGCATTACAAACCTCTGCATTTTCCTTATACTTTTCAGCTAATTGCATACCCAAAATAGCGTGTGGAAGTTCTGCTTCTTCTGGCCATACTTTACCAATATCGTGTAATAGACCAGCACGTTTCGCTAATTTGGCATTTAAACCTAATTCTGCGGCCATCGTTGCGGCTAATTTCGCCACCTCACGAGAGTGTTGTAATAAGTTTTGTCCGTAAGAAGAACGGAAACGCATACGACCTACCATTTTGATTAACTCAGGGTGTAAACCGTGAATACCTAAGTCGATAACCGTACGTTCACCAATTTCGATAACTTCTTCTTCGATGTTCTTTTTCGTTTTGGCTACTACTTCTTCAATACGAGCAGGGTGAATACGACCGTCTTGTACTAAACGGTGTAACGATAAACGAGCAACTTCACGACGAACAGGGTCAAAACCAGAAATAATGATAGCTTCTGGAGTGTCATCTACGATAAATTCAACACCTGTTGCGGCTTCTAACGCACGAATATTACGTCCTTCACGACCAATGATTTTACCTTTCACATCATCCGATTCGATATTGAATACTGATACACAGTTCTCAATCGCATTTTCTGCTGCTGTACGTTGAATCGTTTCAATAACCACTTTCTTCGCTTCTTTCGTTGCCGTAAGTTTCGCTTCCTCGATGGTATTTTTGATGATAGAAGAGGCTTTTGTTTCCGCTTCTCCACGAAGAGCATCTACTAATTGTTGACGAGCTTCATCTGCCGAAAGACCTGCAATTTTCTCTAATTGAGAAACCTGCGAAGCGTGCATTTTTTCTGCTTCTTCTCTCTTCTTCTCTACGTCTTCTGTCTTTCTGCGAAGGTTTTCTTCCTTGGCAGTTAGTGATTGGCGTTGGGCATTCAATTCAGATTCTAAGCGTTTACTTTGTTCCTGCGACTGCTGAATAGTACGTTCACGTTCTTTCAGTTTTTGCTCGTTTTGGATTAAGATTTGCTTTTTCTTATTTGAATCTTCTTCAAATTCAGAACGGAGTTTCAAGAATTTTTCTTTCGCTTCAAGAATACGGTCTTTCTTAATATTTTCAGCCTGTACTTCAGCATTCTTTACGATGTCAGCCGCTTTAGCGATGGCTTCATCTTCCAGCTTTTGCGTGTTTTTAGCGAAAAGAATTTTTCCTAGAAATATACCTGCCACTATAGAGGCTACTGCGGCAATAACGGTTGTTAGCATTGGTTGTATATCGTTTTAGTATCGTTGACGGCTTGCACCAACGAGAGTTAAAAATTGAACTAAAACAGACATGCCCATAAGAGAAGGGAAGAGACACGTTTAAGCGTCCAAAATAGAGTCAACCAAATCATCCATCTCCAAAATTTTACTCATGACCGTATTTTGGAGTTCGGTGTGTTTGGAATCAAATTTTAAGTTATCCATTACGTAGTCCAGTGCGACTAAAGCTAAAAGACGCTTTGGTACGGCAATTTTCTGCGATTCTTGATAAAATTTCATTCGGTCATTAATCAACTTAGCTGCCTTGCGTACAAACTCCTCTTCCTCACGTCCAACTGAAAAGCTGAAATCCTCAAGAGCTACTGTGATATTGCAAGGTATTTTTTCTGACATTAGTGTATTTTTTTCTTAAAACCAGTATTTAGACAAACTAGACCAAAGTTTGTTGACATTAACAACATAAACATGGGAAAGCGAATCGTTAATCGTGTCTTATTCTAAACCAAGACGCACTTCCTTCATTTCCTCCCAAAACTATTATGCAATCAATTATACTATTGTTAAGTAACGATTCCAAAAAATTACTTTAAAAGAGCCTCTCTCTTTAGAAAATTTAGAGGCGAATATTGGTAAAATATTACTCAAAAAATCATCAGAATTCAAAATCTAATTACTAAGTTGACTAATACATTTCTCTATTTCAGCTATATATTCGTCAAGCCTTTCCTTCAATTCGGCGGTGTTGCCTGTGTTTTTTAAATTGTCAGATACAATCTTAGTGAAATTATCTGATTTTTTAAAGTTTTTTTCCTGTTCGTTTAATTTTTTCTGCAATTCTTGGTTCTCTTTCTGGGTTTCGATTACCATTTTGCGTAATTCTTCATTTTCTTTCAAGGTCAATTCAAGCCTTTGCTTCATTTCAAAAAAACGCATCGCAACCTTCCTTAGCTTTATTTCTAAGGAATCGATTTGAGTGCGTATTTGAAATTCTATCATAAATGAAGTGTTAAAATATTTTTATCAAATGATAATGACAATATCGTCATTTTTGAAAAAATGTACGAACCATTCTGGTTGTATCAAGAGCATCCTTGTTCACTAGGGAACCCTTGCTGTGGTGTCGTCGAGCGTTTGCTTATACAAAGTTCTAAAATAATCTTTATAAAGCGGAATAAGTAATGTATAAAATTTCACGAAAAGACTGTTTATTAGTACGATACTTATGCTAAAAAACGGTATTTTACTCTTATTTTTTGAGGAATTACAGTTTTTCTTTCTAGATAAATTAAAACGGCAAGATATAAGCCCAACAGCAATGCATGATAGGGGATAGATAATGCTAAATTAGAAATCACAATCTGATTGGAAAAATAAATTAGCACACCTGCTGAAAGGAGGTATCCAAAAATTGAACCAAGTTGGTAAGGTACAGGATAATATTTTTGTCCGAAATAATAACAAAGAGCTGCCATGCTAAAACAAGACGTTAAAAAGGCAATGGCACAACCCATGTAACCAAAATGTGGAATCAATAAAATGTTCAGTATGACCGTAATCGACAAACCTGCCATGGTAATATAAGTGCCAAAATAGGTTTTGTTGTTTAGCTTAAACCATACAGATATATTGTAGTACAGACCCAAAAATAAATTGGCTAACAGCAAAATCGGTACGACCCCAATTCCTTCCCAATAAATCTTTTTACGAAGGAATAGTATTTTTAACCAGTCTGTATTTAAACTTACGCCCAACCAAATCATGATACACACAATGGCAAACCATTTGGTTGCCAAAGCAAGGGTTGCGGGTGAATTTTTATCATCTGTTTTTGACAAGAAGAATGGCTCTGCCGCATAGCGAAAGGCTTGGGTCGATAAAGCCATGAAAATTGATAGTTTATAAACATTGCCATAAATTCCTAGGGCATCTTCCGAAGTACGACCTGGGTAAAAGCCTAAGGGTAAAAACTCCTCTAAAAGCATTCGGTCGAACACCTGATTGACCATACCCGCAAACCCCATAATCATCATGGGGTAAGCATAAATCCATAATTTTGTAAAGACTTCTTTGTTAAATTGAAAACGAAAGACCTTGAATTCGTCACGTAAGAAATAAAAGAATGTCGCATTGGCAATAAGGTTGGCAAGGAAGATGTAACCAGCTCCAATACTTGGTATATATATAGTATTAGCAAAGCGTTGAAAAGTAGTTAAATAATCGCCCTCGGCTACTTTTTTGAGTCCTAAAAGGAAGAAAACATTTAACCCAACGTTAATTAAAATATTGCTAATTTTGGCAACAACGAACTTTTGGGTCTTTTTCTCTAAACGTAATAAAGCAAAAGGAATGGCCGTAATGGCATCTATTGCCAAGATAAGAGCCACCCAAATCAACTGCAATTCTTTGTGCGGATAGCCCAGAGCATTGATAATCGGGGTGGAGAAAAGGATTAAAATAGCAGAAAAAACACCTGTGCTAATAATAATTGCACTCTGAATGATGTTATAATACTTGTGTTTGTCTTCGGCAGCAAAGCGAAAAAAGGCGGTTTCCATGCCGTAGGTATAAAGAATACTGGCTACGGCAACGTAGCTGTACAGTTTTACGTTGACACTAAGTTCAGAGGGTACAAAGGCTGCTGTATGAATGAAAACCAGTAGGAAATTAAGCGAACGCCCAAGAATGGTACTGATGCCGTAAGAGGCTGTTTCGCCAGCTAATTTTTTTAAAACAGACATATTTTTTGTTATTCGGTTCGACTGAAAAGTAAATCGTTGACGGATGTCAGGGTCAGAAAATTAATTTTTACAAAGTTACACAGAATTAACACTTTTTATGGACTACTAAAAGATGTTAATTATCTTTGACAATAAACGTAACCGTTTCTAAAATGAATATAATGAAAAAGCGATTTAATTTTTTAGTGGGTGCAGTCGTTGGATTGCTACTTGTAGTGACTGGAAGAAATGTGAATGCACAGGCTGTTAGTTACTATCCTTGGAATAGTATTTTGTCTGTTGCTACCAATCCGACAAAGGTAGTGTGGGGTGATTTCAGAGTGCAAACCAATTCATTTACGTCGTCTCTAAATACAGAAACGGTTTTGATGGTCAATGTCGGCTATACTCGCAATACAAATATCTACGTAGGTGGTGGTATGAACTTTGGGTTTGTGGCGGCGGCTTTAGACAATAAACCACTTTTGAAAGGCTACTCAGCTTCTGTTGGGATGCGTTCGTATCCATTCGAGAAAATGCCCAAGGTGAGTATTAACTTTGAACTCTCACCGTATGTGAACTCGGATGGTCAAAGTGGATTAATTCGCTCTTGGTTTGGGCTAGGTTATCACTTTGGAGGAAAATAAGAGGAATTGATTTTTTTGATAATAAAAAAACGGAGACATGTGACGTAATCAGTCCATTGTCTCCGTTTTTGTGTTAACGCTGTTTTACTTCAAACTTCAAGGTATCTGCATTGATGCCCGTAAACAGTCCTAAACCATTGGTAATGGTACTAGGTGGTGTACTGATATTTTGTGAAGTTGAGCCAGTGCTTTTATACAAAGAGGCATAGTCTGGATTCACTTTCATCAAAATAATATCATGATTGCCAAAGTATAAAAACTGATTGGCACGTAAGAAGGTTGTTGTTCCTTGAACTGGTTCTGTTCTAAAGCGACGAATCAGTACATCATTGCTAACATCGGTTGGTAAAGTGACAATCAAAACGGGTGATACTTCGGTGTTGTTGGCTACTACGAAATGGTATTCGTCTTTGGGGTTTGTCCACGTAAGGGTAATCTGCGTATTGTCGAAACCGCCACCGATAGCCCCTGGTGTTCCGCCTGCTGATAAATCTACTTTGGTACGGTATAGTGATGTAATATCTTCGGCAAAATCCGTTGGTTTGGTCGGGATAATCGTACTGGCAGAAACCGTTTTGCCTTCATACACAAAACTCATTGAATAAGTCGCTCCCACTTTGAGACGTACACTAGCCTCTGATTTATACACTCCTTCGCCTACAGAAGTCAATTTGTAGGTTT
>JALRIJ010000191.1 GCA_023255485.1 Flectobacillus sp. | reverse complement strand
GAACCCTGTCTGCGTTGTGTGATAAAATTTTATGACTGATTAAATTATTACTTAGTATTGATGACTAAGGTGATAATTGCTTTTGGAGGAATAATCACGAGATTCTTTTTCACACGCAAAGGCGATAATTCATCCGAAGACGACGTACTGTATGCTTTAATGGATTTAATTCTCTTTTGTTGAACAAGCGGAGTTAATTCAACAGAATGATTTTCGGGATTAATAATCACGGTAACTAAACTATTATCCTGATTTTTATAAGCCGATACAAGGCATTTAGAAGCCCCTACGGATGTAATCGTGGTAGCAATGCGTTGTGCTTTTGGGCGAACAAATCGGGCGTAGTTACCCAATGCCCAAAGCATTTTACTCGGATAAAAATTGCCCTCAGTGGTAGATTTATCAATATAAATTAGTCCATCCTTATAATCATAAGGGGAAACGGCTGTCCACCAATGCCAAGCACTGGCGTTAGCATAAACTAAATCATGATGAATAACGTTGGCCAAATAGAGTGCAGGTTCGATGCCTAAATCTCTTTTATCTCCTTGTATTTCGCCGTAGTTATCTCCCAAAATGCAATACTCAGACATCCAATAACTCAAAGAAGGTATTGATTGAATACTTTTTTGAAGTGCTCTTCTTTTCAATATGGCAGTATCAGCAGTGGATGTCGTGAAATAGCTATGTCCACTAATTGCTCTCGTAACGTTTGGAGAGTTGCCCACATAATACGGCGAATTTTCATTGAAAAAGTTGGATACCTGATTGCCACAAGCAGGATTATTATGGTTTTTATACAAGTAATCAAGTTGTCCTGCTTCACAAATAGTAATCTGTGTTGACAAATGTGCCTTTGTCAATGATGCACTTAACCTTTTGGTAATTCCTGCAATATCCTGATTGGTAAAGGGAGTTCCTTCCTGCCCTCCGTCACTCCATTTCCATTGAGGTTCATTTACTGGACTAAGGTAGTCGAATAGGATTCCTGTTTTTTCCTTTATTCCTATCGTTACCCGAGTCAAAAATTCAGAAAAATCATCGAAACGAGCGGAATCAAGATTTGGTTTTCCGTCGGTAGCAAATGCTTTTTTATTGAGTGTAAAATGTACAGGTGGCGAGTTGGTAAAGCCTAAAAACTTAGAAACTTTTCGCTGTTTTGCGGCATTCAGAAACCAGATTTGTCCTTTTTGACGATTCCAATCGTAGTTTCCATCGCTGTCTAAAAAACATTCTGCTCTTCGCCATATATCTTTTATTCCAGATAAATCTCCTTGCTCTGTACTTCCTGCTCCAATATTAAATCGCCAAACGGATAGCCCAATTCCTTTAGGCTGTCCATTCGACAAGGTATCTTGACTAAATAATAAATCGGCTATTTTATTTTTTTTAGGTTCAGACCAATTACCCACGAACTGACAAGCCCAAGCATCGGAAGCACCAAAGTGTTCGATTTTTTGGAATTGTACTAAGGGGTCAATAGCTAGTTGTATTTTTTTACTTTGTGCAAAACCGTTATGAATCGTACTACTCAGTAGCATCAAAAAAACACATCGGACTGCTTGTTGAAAAAGTATGTTAGTTATGTCAATCATTGATAAAAAATAAGAAAGTTTAATTAATTTACTACCTAAGCGGATTTGCGTTCCCCGACATATTTAACCACATAGCACCATAGAAAACATAGTATTATTAAATTGATAATCAATTGCTTATGTTGGATGTATTATATATGATTTTAAAAATAAATGTATCTGGTTACTTAATACGAAAGTCTTTGATAAGTTTAACACGTTGATAACTAATGTTTTATCAATCTATAACCCCCAACCATATCTCAATCTGAAAACTCCCGACGAGTTGACCGTCGAAAGCGTGATATTTGTACCTGAGCCACCCCTGCTCAATAGACTGTATGAATCTCCATCTCTCAAGCCAGGCCAGTAAACGCTTGCAATTTTATCATTTTTACACACCTCACTCGTAGCGATGATGTAAGCAATTTCGTTATCGTTCTGATTTCCACTTTGATAATCTTTACCCGAACTCATTCCTGCTCCGAATTCAGTAATAACCGTACGGCTTGCATAGTTTCCATATCGATTTCTCCAATCCACTTGCCAAGCCGACTCGCTACGTGAAGCCCAAAAGGCATAATTGTGTAACCCTAATAAGCAACTTTTGAAACGAGCATCGCCCCCGACTCCTGTAACGTTTTCTGCATACCCTTGTCCGTCTAGGATAATTCTTCTTCTTGTCAAATTAGGATAACGGTCTAAAAATTGTTGGTAAATCGCCGTTAACTGACTTAATGAATAGCCATGAGGTTCATTGAATGGTTCAACATATACATTGGCATTATCCTGATACTTAGCCACTACAATATCCCACATTATCCAAAATTTATTGGTATCATCAATTAGCCCATCTTTAGAAGACTCTCCTTCCCAGCAAGCAATGATTACCTTAAATCCTTTAGCCGTCGCCTTGTCAATAACCCCTTGATAAGCATTCCACCAAGCCTCAGTCACGGAAGGCGGATTGATAGGAATGCGAATGGTATTGACACCTTTCACTTCAGTTGAAAAGCCATTTAAAATAGCTTCTGTTTTAGCCATAACGGTATTGTAATTATCCCCAGCAGTTAAGCCTGAAGGAATAACCCAGCCATCCACAAAATTATCTCTCCCGTCTGCCCAATTTAAGCCAGCTATGTTGATCGATATAGGAACTTCCGTATTGGGAGTTTCGATGATTTGAGGTTGAGTAGGTACATCATCTTTCTTACAACTTGCCCAAACAAGCGAAAGAATGGATAGCAGCATCCAAGATTTTCTCATGATTCTGTATATAATTGGTTAGATAAAGTAAGAAATGAGACAAAATATATTGGTGTAAAACCCATAAGGTTTATTTTATAACAACCTTATAATCAGACTATTTAACTAAAAATTTGTAGGTTCAGCTAAATAATTTCTTATATCTAGGAATATGAAATTTTGAATGATGAATTTTGGATTTAATAGTCTAGCTATCAGTTTTTACAAGAAAAATAACAATCAACTTATGTTGTCCTGTTAGTCAAGAAGCTGAGATTAGCACCATTGGTCATAAAGCAATTACAGTTGTACATATCATACAACTGTAATTGCCATGAACTAGATAAAATTAATACCCAGAATTTTGAGTTAATTTTCCGTTAGCTGCTTGAATTTCCGCTCTTGGGATAGGAAGGAAATAGTGCTTGTCTTCAAAACGACGACCTGATAAAGCCTCTTTGCGAGTGTATGTGAACGTGTTACCATTCTTCGTTACATCAATACCATAAGCAGGAACGTTTTCTGTAACATTGGCGATTTTCCAACGACGCACGTCGTAGAAACGATGCTCTTCAAAGGCTAATTCCACCTGACGTTCTCTACGGATAGCATCACGCATTTGTTCTTTTGTCAATCCGCTTGGCAATGCAGGCATTCCTACTCCTTTACGGCTACGAATAGCATTCACGGCATCATATACAGTTTGATCTGGCCCTGCTGCTTCGTTTTGAGCTTCTGCATAATTCAACAAGATTTCAGCATATCTAAAATAAATCCATGGTTGAGTACCCGATACGTCCCAAGGGTTATTAATCGGTAAGTTATCATTCATGAATTTCTTCAAATAATAACCAGTTTTAGACGTATTCCAGTTACTTGGACCATCTTTGCTATCTTTTCCACCAGGTAAAAACGATTGGACAGTATTGTTGCGGTAATTTGCTCCATTATATAAAATCGTCATATAGAAACGTGGATCTCTATTTTCGTACGGTGCTTGTGGATTATAACCAGATGCAGGATCTGTAATCGTTTTACCTTTATTAGTTTCATAAGCATCTACCATGTTTTGTAGCGGTAAATTTCCACCCCAACCATCATAACCATTTGGAGCATTCGAAATTTCTAAACATACGTGACGAGCCCCTCTCGTATAAAGTCGCTCAAAAATGATTTCAGGGTTATTTTCTGGAGTCAAAAACAACTTGTCATATCCATTTGTGAAAAGTGAATATTTACCCATATTCATCACATCTTTGGCAGCCGTTGCTGCTGCTTGCCATGTTCCTGCACTATACAATGGACTTGCAGCATAAAGTAATAAACGAGATTTCAAGGCTAAAGCAGCTCCTTTCGTTGCTCTACCTAGTTGCCATGACGACGAGTTATCTGCTGGCAATAACTTACTAGCTTCATCTAATTCTGCCACTGCATAATTAACACATTCCTGAATAGACGACTTTGTATATACGTCAGCATTCGTAAAATCATCACCTAGGTTATATACTTTATCTTTCAACAAAATAACGCTACCATAGTTACGGATAAGATCTTGATAACGAAATGCACGCAAGAACTTCAATTCACCTGTCAAACGATTTTTCTGACTAGTACTCATTTTAACATTAGCCACGTTAGTCAAGGCATAATTGATTTCACGAATACTACGGTAGCTTCTACCCCAGATTGTACCTGCAATCCCTGTGTTTTCAGGAGCCAATTGTCCACGCTGAATAAGCCAAGTATTGTCATCGTTGTTATAAATGGCTTCATCTGTTAACGAAGCCCACATCGCATATTCAAAACCTCTACCAAAACCAGGAGGTGTTCCTTCTGCTTCTTTGTCTGTAAGTCTTGCACCCATGTATCTATTGATTACAAAAGATTCAAATAACGATGAATCCGTTAAAATAGAACTATCTGATACTCGATCCGTAGGTACTACATCCAGCGACTCTGAACAAGAAACAACTGACACTAAAAGCCCTATTGACAAGGACGATAAGATGATATTCTTAATATATTTTTTCATGATTTTCTATTATTAAAACTTAACATTTACACCAAGGTTGATAATACGTTGTTGTGGGTAAAACTGTCCACTTCCGCTGTTACCTTCTGGGTCATAATCTTTTACTCCTGTAAGTGTAAACAAGTTAAAGGCATTTGCATAGATACGCACTTGCTTTAATTTAGCGATATTGGTAATGTTACTTGGTAAAGTATAGCCTACTTGAATGTTTTTCAAACGAACGAAAGATGCATCATTTAACCAGAATGTATTTGGATTTAACCCTCCGTTAATTGACGATGAGGTACGGGTGTCAACACGAGGGAAAGTTCCATCTGGGTTAGTTGGACTCCAACGGTTATCTGCCCAGCTACTGTAATAATTACCGATTTGTCCCGCTTCTGGTAATACATATTGGCTAACGTTAGTTTGCCCTGCCACTACGAATGAGAAATCAAAGTTTTTGTAACCACCATTAAAATTCACCCCAAACGTCACTAATGGAATATTACCGTATTGAGTTCTAACCATATCATCAGCCGTAATTTTTCCGTCTTTGTTGTAATCTTCTAAAATCAAATCGCCAAGTTTAGTACCTGTTAAACGAGGGTATTTAAGTAAATCCTCTTGGGTTCTGAAAATACCAATTGCATTATATAATAAGTAAGTATTCAATGGTTTACCCGTCTGACGTTGATAGTCTAACGCACCAGCTGCTTCGTCAATAAACTCAATGTTACTCTTTGCATAGGTTGCATTTGCAGACACGTTATATCTGAATGTTCCACGGTGATTATACCCAACCGTTGCTTCAATACCTGAGTTACTTACTTTTCCGATATTTTCGTCAGGAACTAATGAACCTGAACCATGTGGGTTTACGATACCAGAAACATTTGGAATAGAAGCATTACGAGCTGCTAAGATGTCTGAACGTTGTTGTTTGAAATAAATAAGCTCCAAGGTAAAGTTGTCGAATATTGTAGCATTCAAACCAATGTCAGTTTTCTTAGAAACCTCCCAAGTAATATTTGGGTTAGCTAATTTGGTAATATCAATACCTGAACGGATTAAATCTGTACCGATTACGTACGAGTTATTAAACGAATAGTTGTTGTAGTATTGGAATTGACCAACATTGTCATTACCCAATGAACCATAAGAAGCTCTAAC
>JALRIJ010000190.1 GCA_023255485.1 Flectobacillus sp. | reverse complement strand
CATAATTGGGGTGGAAGTGCTATGATTGGACTTCAAGAAATGTTAATGCAAGTAGATGGGAAGAAAATTTATTTATTACCAGCTTTCCCTAAAAATTGGAATGCTCGTTTTAAATTAAATGCTCCTTACCAAACAACGATTGAAGCAACGGTTACGAATGGAAAAATTACTCAACTGCTTGTAACTCCGAAAGAAAGAGAAAAAGATGTGCTAATAGGGCCATAAAAGAGCCGCTTTTGTAATCTTTTTCATTTTTGTTTCATCTTTACTCATAGTCTTTCTACCTTTGCACCATGAACAGCACAATCACACATCACCATCATTTGCATTTTTCCTAAACAAGGAAGGCTAATGAGTATTGTGCCAATGTTAGAAGACTCAAACATTCAACAAATAGATAAGCCTGATTCCTGTGAAGAGTCGGGCTTTTTTTATAATCGGAGTACCATCGTTGCGTATGAAAACAGTAATTATTAAGTACAATGCAGGAAATGTTCAGTCGGTTATGTATGCCCTTGACCGTATTGGGGTAAACTACCTGTGGACAGACGACGAAGCTGAAATTCGTTCGGCAGACAAAGTGATTTTCCCTGGAGTAGGTGAAGCCAGCACTGCCATGAGCTATTTACGAGAAAAAGGATTGGACAAAGTAATTCCTTCGTTGACACAACCTGTTTTAGGAACGTGTGTCGGAATGCAATTGATGTGCCGTCATTCGGAAGAAAATAATACCGATTGCATGGGTATTTTTGACATTGATGTAAAACGCTTTGATTCAAGTAATTTCAAAGTGCCACACGTAGGCTGGAATAATATCTTTGACATGACGAGTCCGTTAACGGCAGGGCTTAGCGAGAACGCTTACATGTACTTTGTACATAGCTACTATGCCGAATTGAGTCAATATACAGTTGCGAAGTGCGACTATGTACAGCCTTTTTCGGCCATGTTACAAAAAGACAATTTTCATGCAGCTCAATTTCATACCGAAATTAGTGGTAAAGAAGGACAAGTGATTATCGAAAACTTCTTGAAATTGTAGTAAGTACCCGACATATTTAACCACATAGATACATAGAAAACATAGTTTTGTTAAAAAATGCTAATCAAATACTTATGTCGAATATGCTTGTGTGCTATTCTTAAAATAAATGTGTCTGATTACTTATTAAGGTACAACGAGTTTTAACTCGTTGCATTAAAATTGTTTAATCGTTGTCAGTTGGTGGAAAAAAAGCTCAGTTTAATACACTAGTTTCTAAGTAAGGATTCCACTTAGCGGGTAAATTTATTCACCCGTATCGAGAAGGTTTAAATAACTGCATTATTCGTTTGACCAATAATAAAAATAACGCTCGCTTAACGTTCTTGTAGAACTAAGAGCCATACAAATATGATACAAATAATTCCAGCAATAGACATTATCGGCGGTAAGTGTGTCCGCTTAACACAGGGAGATTACGCTCAACAAAAAACCTACAACGAAAACCCCCTTGAAGTAGCTCAATCGTTTGAAGATGCAGGAATCACTCGTCTTCATTTAGTAGATTTAGACGGGGCAAAGCAAAAGCGTATTATCAACCACAAAGTATTGGAAACCCTTGCTTCTAAAACGAAATTACACATTGATTTTGGTGGCGGTGTGCAGTCGGACGAAATGATTCAATTAGCTTTTGACTACGGTGCAAAACAAGTAACAGGCGGAAGCGTAGCGGTTAAAAATCCTGAGCTTTTTGAAGGTTGGTTACAAAGTTATGGCGGCGAAAAAATCATTTTAGGTGCTGATGCCCGTGATGAAAAAATCGCAATTTCAGGTTGGGAAGAAGCAACCGAGAAATCTGTTTATGAATTTGTAGGTGAGTATATCAAAAAAGGAGCGAAATATACCATTTCAACGGACGTGGCAAAGGACGGTTTATTACAAGGACCAAGTTTTGATTTGTATCAAAACCTGCAAGACCAATTTCCAGATTTGCATATCATCGCAAGTGGAGGGGTAGCAACTTTTGACGATATTGTGAAGTTGAACGACATGAATATTTTTGGCGTAATTGTCGGAAAGGCTATTTACGAAGGTCGTGTAACGCTAAAACAATTGGCAGAATTACACCGATAGGATAAGTGGTAGAAACTATTTCACAGAGTTTCACCAAGATTCACTAAGTTTCACAGAGACTATTTTTTCCTCTGTGTACCTCTGAGGTTCTCTGTGCAACTCTGCGTTACAGCTATTTCACGGAGTTTCATAGAGAAAAGAAATGTTGATGATGCTGAGAAATTATTTTCTTATAAAATTAAAACGATGCTTACGAAAAGAATTATTCCCTGCTTAGATATAAAAGACGGACGTACCGTAAAAGGAACAAACTTCGTCAATTTACGAGATGCTGGAGACCCTGTTGAATTAGGGGCAATTTACGCAGAACAAGGAGCTGATGAGTTGGTGTTTTTAGACATCACCGCCACTGTTGATAACCGTAAAACCTTGATTGACTTGGTCAGAAATGTGGCTCGTCATGTCAATATCCCTTTTACAGTTGGCGGAGGTATTTCCTCTGTAGAGGATGTTTCTGCTTTATTGAATGCAGGGGCAGACAAAGTGTCGATTAACTCGTCTGCGGTTCGTCGTCCAGAATTGATTAATGAATTGGCTTTACAGTTTGGCTCTCAGTGTATTATTGTAGCGATTGATACCCGTTTTGTACCAACCGATAAAGGTATTTCTGAACACATTGTACACACACATGGCGGACGTAAGCCTACCGAATTGCGTACGATTCAGTGGGCAAAAGAAGTAGAAGACAGAGGTGCTGGCGAAATTTTGTTAACTTCGATGGATACCGACGGCACAAAAGCAGGTTTTGCCAACGAACTTACTTCGCTTATTTCCACTAACTCGTCCATTCCAATCATTGCTTCGGGTGGTGCTGGTACGATGGAACATTTTAAAGAGGTATTTACCACAGGAAAAGCCGATGCTGGACTTGCGGCTAGTATTTTCCACTTTAAAGAAATTGATATTATCGATTTAAAAACATACTTAAAAGCAGAAGGTATTTCGATGCGACTTTAATGCTCGTCAATGAATTTAGAAAACCTGATAGCAAATACAACAATGAACATAGATTTTGCAAAACAAGGCGGTTTAGTACCAGCCATCATCCAAGATGCCAAAACAGACAAGGTCTTAATGCTTGGATATATGAATCAAGAAGCGTTGACAAAAACGCAGGCGGAGGGAGTTGTCACGTTTTATAGCCGTTCAAAAGAACGTTTGTGGACAAAAGGCGAAACGTCTAATAACTTTTTACACGTAGTAGAAATCTTGTTAGATTGTGATCAAGATGCACTTTTGATTAAAGTAAACCCTGCTGGCCCAACGTGTCACACAGGAACAGATACGTGTTGGCAAGAAACCAACGACCCTGGACAAGCGGGTTGGTTAAACCACTTAAAAGCAGTTATTCGTAGCCGCAAGAATAACCCTTCTGATAAATCGTACACTTCTAGCCTTTTCAAAAAAGGAACGAACAAGATTGCTCAGAAAGTAGGAGAGGAAGCGGTGGAATTAGTCATTGAAGCAATGGATTCGAACGATACCTTGTTTAAAGAGGAGGCTTCGGATTTACTTTTCCACTATTTAGTTTTATTAGAACAAAGAGGTATTGACTTTGATGAAATCATTGACGTACTTCGTGCAAGAAACGCTAAATAATATTTCTTATGAACTTCATTATTAAATACTTACTTCTTGCCGTAGCAGTGATGTTTGGGGCTAAATACCTAACAGGAATAAAAGTCGATACTTTTCAGACATCTTTGTTAGTAGCCTTAGCAATGGGCTTTGTGAATACCTTCGTGAAGCCAGTTGTCAAGCTATTAAGTTTTCCTATTACGTTAATGACATTAGGATTATTTTCCTTGGTAATTAATATTGTATTAGTGTACGTGGTGGCTCATTTCGTACATGGATTTACGGTAACAGGTTTTGTTCCTCCTTTGTTGTTTAGTTTTGGTATTTCGATTGTATCAACAGTATTAGGTTGGTTCTTAGACTAATAAAGTGACATTTTTTTTAGAAGGGTATGATTATTATAATAATAGTCATACCCTTTTGTATTTAAATGGCATCATTTTTGCACCTATAACCGTTACACTAGGATGTTTCCTAGTACACTATCTTTACTTGAACTTAATTTTCCCTTGACCAATCCGCCAAAGAGTCGAATGAAAGGAAGTTCCTCTTGTTCAATCATGTTTCATGCTCCTAAGTGGTTAGTTTACCGAACCTAACATGAAACTTAATACGTAAAACAACATGCACAAATTAGTTAATTTGGGTCTTGTATTGCTATTGACTCAGGCAACCTTCGCACAAAAAAGTGCTATTGCTCCATTCCATTTAAACGCTCACGATAAAGAATTAATCGCTAGTATTCTTGAAATTCCCAGTAAGTCAGATTTCTTTGAAGATAAAGACAAAGGAAAGGTTGAGCGGTTTAAAAATATAGTTGTTGATGCTGATGCAGTTTATAAAGAGGTTGAAGTGCAAGCTCATTTTTCAGAAAAAAGTAGTGAGTTAAAGCGTTTTTTAAAACGTCATTTAGTAAAACCAAAAGGTTCGTCAGGGGAGGTGGTGTTGGTTCGCTTCTTGGTAGAAAAAACAGGCGAACTTAGTAATATTCATGTGATGGCAAGTGGTGCAGACCCACAATTATCCACCGAAGCAATTCGTGTGGTGAAGCAAATGGGCAAATGGAATCCAGCCTTGATTCATGAAATAAAAGTAGCTTCCTATTGTGTATTACCCATTGAATTTTAATTAGATAAAGTCAAAAATGAATAAATAAAAAACCCGTAAACACTCGATGTTGTTTACGGGTTTTTTATTGGAATTGCTCTTACCAAGAAACGGTAACAGCTCCTTTAGCAACTTTTATACTGTTTGAATTATCTGGATATTCAGGTCTATAGCTCATAATCCAAGCATAACTATTGGGAGGAGCTAAAATACCATTGATTTTCCCGTCCCAAAATTCAGTTTTATCTCTCGTCGAAAATACGACCTCTCCCCAGCGGTTATACACAATGAATTGGAAATTAGTGGGTAAAATGTACTGCGTAAAAATTTCTAATTTTTCATTTACCCCGTCGTTATTAGGGGTGAAAATCGTAGGAACAAGCACGCTTGGACGACAGTAATCCGTTAGTTTGGTACTAGCAACAGCAGAACAGCCTGCTCCGTTGGTGGCTATTACCGAGTAAGTACCAATGGTAGAAACATTAATATTTTGCGTTTTGCTATTATCAGGTAGCCAAAGCCATTTATAACTCTGTGTATTCTCACCAACAGTAGGCGAAAGGGTTACAAAAGCAGGTGATAAATCGGCTAGACAAATGGTTGTTTCTGGTTTTAATCTGACATTCGGACTATTAATAAGCGTTACTTGCACAACAGTATCGACTGAGCAATTACCATTTGTTGCACTTAATTTATAAGTCCCAGAACGGTCGGGTAAGATACTAGAAGTGGTTGCTCCTGTGTTCCAACGATAAGACACTCCTGTCTCTGTGGTTACTCCAATAGGGCTAATATTGTTTTGGCAAAACTCAAAGGTTGGTTCCATATCCACGTTTGGAGTTGGACGATACGCTACAGTGGTGCTTTTGCTATCAATACATTTTCCATCGTTGGATACCACGGTGACATCATAAGTTCCTGCTTTGACGACTTTGATACTAGGCGTTGATTCTCCCGTGTTCCAAATAATACTTCCCGTAGGCAAGCTAGGACTTAACAAGATTGGCGTGCCTTCGCACAAATTAGACGGTGTTGTGAAAAAGTTAATCGTATTTCTAGGAATAGCATTAAGGGTAATTTCATTACTTGAAATTTGACAGTCCTCTACATTAGTCAACTCAATAATATAGCTACCTGTTCCCAAAGAAGCAATGCGATAATTATTACTTGATACAAATATGGAAGCTATTGTTCCTGTTCTCACTACAGTACTTGGGCTTGCACTTGTCCGTAGGGTAT
>JALRIJ010000018.1 GCA_023255485.1 Flectobacillus sp. | reverse complement strand
AGCATATCAAGAAGACTTGAATAATGGTTTGAGTAAAGATGCTGCTGCCCGTAATTTTATGGGAAATATGGTAGATAAAGGGTACACAACCTTGTCGAAGGATGCTTATATCGAGCGTTTAGAGCGTATTATTACTACGTATGGTTTGGCTGAGTTAGATAATTTTTAAATGTTGAATGTTGGATTTTGAATGTTGGATGGAGGCTCGACGACTAGGGTTCAAGCTTAAAATTGATTTAACCTTGAAATCAAGTGCATCGCTAGTTATTGACCAATCGTTCCACTTAGCGGGTGAATTTATTCACACGTATCGAGAATAAATGTAACAATTATCCAACTAGAATTAGATAATTTCAATCTTGCGTAGAGTCTCCATCCAAAATTTAAAATTCAAAATCCAGCATTAATCAGTTGCTAGTTTTTTAGAAAAATAAAACCATGTTCCTAACGAAACAAGTAAGCCTATCCAACCTAAGTTATACGTCCATGTAAAAAATAATTGAGGAATATTCCAGTTAGGGAAAAGGAAACTATACGAAAGTAACAAAAGGTTATAGCCCAAATAACCTATCGAATCTACAATATACATCAAAAAGCTAATGTTGGCTTTTTCTCTCGTAATAGCAATCATCCGTTCAAAAACTGCTGTGGTAATGGTGATATAGGGCATATAAATCCCAAAGCCTGTTAACACAATCAACCAAAATCCCTTGAGGTATTCAACGCCCAAATTGCTAGAAAGTACTAACAATACATAGCCGATTTGAATGCAAAACAGGCTGATAAAAAAGGCTTGTTTATTCTTTTTTATCAATACTAAACTACTGTTGATAAGTAAAATGCCTGCCATTACCCATGCTTCTGATTGAGAAAAAATAGCCGCATTGCCAGCATATCCCAATTGTTTCCAAATTTCGGGAGCAAAGTCGGAGCGAATCCCTCTTAATAACGAAGCAAAAAGATAGAGAAGGGTTATCCCCAAAATGCCTGGGCCAAGTTTTTTGAGTAAACTCATGCGGTCTTGCATCGTCATGGGTTCTCGCACGGCTCTGTCTGCGATGTCTGCTGCGGTGGGTTGCGGAATTTGAGTCAACATCCAAAGGAATAATAAAAAAGGCACTCCATACACAAGTCCCGCCATAAAGGGCATCCAACTTTCTATAATACCTTGCTCAAGCAACCATTTTCCAACGGTTTTGGCTACGCCATCCGCCAAGATAAAACTAGAGGCTAAACTGGCTATTAGTAATTCTGCCGTTCTTTTTCCTTCCAAATAGCCTTGAATGTAGCCAAAAATCATCCCAAGTGGTAAGCCATTGAGGAGGAGAAATACAAAATTCCAAGGAGCAGGACATAAGCCAAAACCGAAAAGTGCCAATTGTGCCACGGCAATACTCAGGAGAATCGCCTTTGCACGGTTTTCCCGTGTGATGGACGATACAAAGAAAATGCCGCACCATTTCGAGAGCATATAGCCCGCTATTTGTGCAGAAATAAGGACAGATTTCCAGTGAATTTCGCCCCAAGTATGGTCTAAATAGAGTCCTGCGGTAAAGGGTTTCCGAAAACCATAGACACAGAAATAACATCCGAAGGCTGCCACCATTGCCCAAAGGGGATGGGCTTTTATTGCTTGATAGTTGTTCGGTTTGCTTAATACCAGTTGGTTAATCATTTCAGAACAGCTTTAAGAATAGGTTCGTAAAACTCGATAGGTCGGGTTTCAAAATTGGGAATTTTAGCCATGTCATCATAACGTCTTAACCGAACTGCATCTTGATGATAAGGGTTTTGTTCAAAGCTTAAACACTCACTTTCGGACATTGGACCACCTTGTAAATGAAGACTTACGATAGAGGGTTCACTCAGAATCGACAAATAACTGGGTTCACGAGTACACAAATAGCGTTTTGATGCCACATGTAATTGAACAGGTTCTACGACAGCATCTACGAACAAGGTTTTTAAGAAATTTCCTGCTAAATCTTCATGCAAGTCGTCAATCCCTTGTTCTGGTGCATCGTTGGGTAATTCGTGCAATAAATGTCCAATGTCGTGTAGCAAACAAGCGGCCACAAGGCTATCGCTTTCGCCTTCTTCTACGGCTAAATGAGCCGCTTGAAGGGCGTGTTCTAATTGACTAACGGGTTCGCCTCCGTATTGGGAATCGCCGTGTTCACGGAAAAGGGTAATGATGGTTTCTACAGGATTGTTCATGATGATGAAGGTTATTGTTGATAACATTGTTCTATAAAAGAAGCTGTGAAGCCTGCACTGGTGGTCATGCCTTTGCCACCAATTCCGTTGACAATATGAATGCTTTCGTCAATGGTTTTTGTGAATACTTCGGTGTTTGTTCCTTGCATATAGAAACCTGCCCAACTGGCTGAAACCTGCCAATTGTCTAGGTGAGCAATGCGTTTGGCTTCGTTGAGCATTAACTCATTGATGGCGGTGTTTAACTCAAAACCAAAATCTGCCTGATGATGTGCTGGAACATATTCGTGCGAATCGCCCAAAATAATCGAGCCATCTTGTGCTTGCTTGAAGAGGATATGCATCCCGTAGCTTTGTAATAATTGCTGTTCTGCGGAGGTATTTATGCTTGAAAACGAGGGGCAAGACTTAAAACTATCGTATCGACGAATGGTCAAGCCTGTCAATACATTCGATTCAAAAACTCGTCTTTGTGGACTAAGGCGAAGCATTTGTAATTTGCTTATCTTTAAATCTTCGCTTGGATAATGTTCTGGAAACAGAAACTGAGTATCTTTTCCGTTGGCTACGATTACTTTATCGGCAAAATAATGCTGATTTGATGCTGTACTTACTTTGTTGATACCGTTTTGTTGGGTAATTCCATTGACTGCACTTAACGATTGATAGTGTAAGCCTAAATGCTCAATTAAAAAGCTTCTCAAACGGTGGGTCAATACCAGTGGATTCACCGATGCTTCTGCCGAACAGAACAAGCCACCTTTTACGTAATCTTTATTCAAGGAAGGATTTAGCACTAAACATTCCGATGCTGTGTGTAGGCTACACGGATAATTTCTTTCGGCAAAGAGAACGGCTATTTCTTCTAAGAGCATCAATTCATCTTCGTCCGAAGCGTAGTACCAAGAACCTTTTTGTACCATCGAAATATCGGTTACGGCTTGAATAGACTCATAGATTTCGAGCGATTTTCGTCCATAATCAAACCATTCATCTAGGGCTTGTCCTGAGGGAACTACCTGTCCAAAATTTCTAAAACTAGCTGCATAGGGTTGAGCGTCTTTTTCGAGTAGTAAGACACTTTTCCCTTTTCTTAGGGCATGATAGGCACAGAACGTACCCATTACGCCACCGCCTACTACAATTAAATCGTATTTGGTCATGGCTTATAATTGGTCGATAAGGGTGATTAGGTCTGAAATTTTATCCAATAATCCATCGTTCGGATGGCCTTCTAATTGACTACGGCTATGTGTACCATTACAAACGCCCAAAGCCAAACGCACTTGAGCATTTTTGCCGAAAGCTAAATCCACAGGGGTATCGCCAATGTTGATAACTTCTTGTGGGTCGGTAATGCCAAATTTCTCCATGGCGTACTGAATCATTTTGGGAGATGGGCGACCTTCACCTGCCACTTCGTCTGGTGTAACCGAAAGGTGAATGCCTGTCGTATTTTCAAGGTTGATATACCCTTCGTGTAACGACTGTAACCAACCTAGTTTTTCTAAAATAATATTGGCAACTTGTCTGTAAAAACCAGTAGTGAGGGCAATGCCGATGTTGTGCTTGTGTAGATAGGCAAATAATTCCTCACAGCCTTCGGTAGGGTAGATGGGGTTGGTTCGGTAGTAGTTTTCAAGAATATCTTTAAAATCTACGTACGATTGCTGGGCAAAGCGTTCAATTCGAGAGTCTTCTTGCCCCAATTGCTCTATCCAAAGCATGCTGAAAACTTGTAATTTCGCATAACCTTGTAGGGCTAAAATTCGCTCATCGCTGGCATTCAGACCATTTTTTGTGGCTGCTTTCTTGAAACAAAACTCAACTTCGTGGCGGTCCATAACGGTTGTTCCTGCCATATCCAATACAACTAATTTTACGGGCTTCATATGTTGATTTTTTAAATACGAAGTTGGAAATTAGAAATTATCGAACCGTTAGCAATGTTTCAAATAATTGTGAACATTTGTATTTTAAAAAGGCTTCTGATACTTTTTTCTGAGATATTGAACAAACAACAGATTCTACACGTTACCAAGAAGCATTAAATCAATCTTCAACACACGAATACTCATGCAAGTGAACCAACTCCCCTTGTCGGCAGTCAATCAGTTTTCAAAACTGTTTTTAGATTTTATCTCAAAAGCGGATTCGCTGAAACCCTTTTATGGGCAATATCCAGATATGGCAGGCTTTGGCGAACAATTAGCGTTGAAAAAGTTTGATTCACAGAAGAGAGCCGTTTTGGTGGATGTTTTGGAGAAACAATATACCAACTTAGCTACAAAACCAGATTTGTCTATTCTTCGTCAAGAAAATACGTTTACCGTAACGACAGGACATCAGTTAAATATCTTTACAGGGCCTTTGTATGTGGTTTATAAATTAATCACGACGATAAATCTTGCCAAGAAATTAAAAGAAGCTTATCCTGCTTATAATTTTGTACCTGTATATTGGATGGCAAGTGAAGATCATGATTTTGCAGAAATTAATCATTTTTCACTTTTTGGGAAGAAATACCAGTGGGAAACCAGCCAAACAGGAGCTGTGGGGCGTATGAATCCTGCTGAACTGGAGACGATTATTGCCGAAATGACGGATTGTCCAGAGGTGTTCAAGAAGGCGTATTTGAACTCAGAAACCTTAGCCGATGCTGCTCGATGTTATGTAAACGAACTTTTTGGAGAGCAAGGACTTGTTTGTATTGATGCCGATGACCGTGCCTTGAAAACGCTTTTTACTCCTGTAATTAAGGACGATTTATTGAATCATACCGCCTTTAATTTGGTGACAAAAACCAGCGAAGCGATAGAAGACTTAGGATATAAAACGCAAATTTCACCGAGAGAAATCAATTTCTTCTACCTAGCAGACGGCGTTCGTGAACGTATCGTGAAAGAGGATGGTCTCTATAAGGTATTGAATACTGACCTTCAATTTTCGGAAGAAGCATTATTGACTTTGTTAGAAAACGAACCAGAACATTTTAGTCCAAATGTAGTGTTACGTCCCTTGTATGAGGAGGTTATTTTACCCAATTTAGCCTATATCGGTGGCCCATCAGAAGTACCTTATTGGTTACAATTAAAAGCCATTTTTGATTTCCATGAAACAGCTTTCCCCATTTTGATGCCTCGTAATTTTGCTCTTTACATTAATAAGCCTTCGGCGAAAAAAATGGAGAAGCTGGGTTTGAGTGTCGAGGAACTTTTCTTAGATGAAATTACCCTCAAAAAAGAGTTTGTGGCTAAAAATTCGCATAATTCCCTTAGTTTGGCAGACGAAGCGGCTCAAATCCAAGTGATTTATGATGCTATTTTAGCAAAAGCGATTCAAATTGATAAGACCTTAGAAGGGGCAGTGAAAGGAGATCAACAAAAAATGCTGAACACCTTGGAACATTTAGAAAAGCGTTTGAAGAAAGCTGAGGAACGAAATCAAGAGACCGAAGTGACTCAGTTGTTAGGAGTGAAGCACAAATTATTCCCTGGTGGAACACCGCAGGAGCGAGTAGAAAATTTCTTAAACTTCTTCGTGAATAATCCAGCATTTTTGGAGCAAATAGGAGAAGCATTTGATCCTCTTAATTTTACCTTTAACGTGCTAATCGAAGCGTAAAAACAGAAGCCCCTGATTTTATCTGCTGTTTCGTAGAAAATCAGGGGCTTTTACTTTTATTACTTATTTCAAGGAATTGGCAGCACTTTACTTTCTTTGAAAGTCGATAGAATCACCATCGTTTGTGTACCTGCTACTTCTTCGATTTCATTTACTTTTTCAAGCATTAGTTTCTGATACGAAGCAATATCTTTAGCGATAATTTTTAATAAAAAATCACCAGAACCTGTCACGTGATGACATTCAATTACTTCAGGAATAGTATTAATTTGAGCAACAAAAGATTCTGTTACTTGTTTCTTATGGCCAATTAGGGTAACGGTTACGAAGGTAGTAACCCCTAAACCTACTTTTTCACGGTTGAGTTGTGCGTGATAACTTTCTATAATTCCAGAGACTTCTAACTTTTTTACTCGCTCTAAGGTCGGAGCAGGAGAAAGTCCAATTTCTTTAGACAATTGGGCATTCGTAATTTTAGCATTCTGCTGTAGAATTTCTAAGACCTTGTGATCTATATGGTCGAGCTTGATTGCACTCATGATATATTGACGTTTAGGAGGTATTTTCGCATGTTTTCAGAGAAAATGCCTTTGTATTTTATGTAAGAATGTACTCGTACTTGTTGATGTTGATGAATGAATATGCAAAACTAAGTACTTTCTTTCAAGATTTCTATAAAATTCTAAATAATTACTGTTTCGTAAAATAATATTTTTATCAAACGGTATTTTATTGCTCAAACTTGTAGAATATTTTAAAGAACCAAAATTACTTGAAGGTGTAAGTTTTTGAATCAAAGGCTAATAGTGGGATAAAATGTTGGATAAATCTAAAGGTAGGATTCTGCTAGGTTTATACGATTCAGCGAGGCAAAATACTAAATTTAACAAAGTCTTAGTATGGTTTTATTATCCCATTTTTGAGGGAATTAACACGGCTATTTTATAGGATATTTCGATAAAAAAAAAGCGGATAATGCTTCTTTTAGTTTTATAACCTGTGGGCTTTTTCCTGAAGCCTAACTCTGTTTTATTCAAAAAAATCCGTAAATTCGTAATTCATAGGTAATAGTTAACGACGTATTGTTTAAGTAATCATCACATTTATTGACTGCTTTAAAGCTATACGTTTTGATAAATGAATTAAATGAAGCAAAAGTATTCATTTGATTATTTTCGACAAACTAAATGCGTTAGTTAGAAACAACCAACGTGGACTATTTAGGTATAGTGGCGTGGCATACATTAGCAAACTCCTATTTACTCATAATTAATTAAAGCAAAGATTTCGGAAATGGCAGAAGAAAAAAAATCACTAAACTTTCTTGAACAAATTGTTGAAGATGACATTAAGGCAGGAAAAAATGGCGGTCGCATACATACTCGTTTTCCTCCTGAACCAAACGGCTATTTACACATAGGGCATGCAAAATCAATTTGTTTGAACTTTGGCTTAGCTGATAATTATGGTGGACAAACAAATCTTCGTTTTGACGATACTAATCCTGTTACAGAAGATACTGAATACGTAGAGTCGATTAAGGCTGACGTGCGTTGGTTGGGTTTCGAATGGGAAAATGAACTATACGCATCAGATTATTTTGATCAGATATATGATTTTGCGGTAACCCTTATTAAGAAAGGCTTAGCATACGTGGATGACCAAGCGTCGGATATGATTGCTGCACAAAAAGGTTCTCCAACAGTTCCGGGTGAAGAAAGTCCTTTCCGTTATAGAACAATTGAGGAAAACCTTGATTTGTTTGAACGAATGAAAGCCGGTGAATTTGCCGATGGTGAAAAAGTCCTTCGTGCTAAAATTGCAATGGATCATCCGAATATGCACATGCGTGACCCGTTGATTTACCGTATTAAGCACGCTACGCACCACCGTACGGGTAATAAATGGTGTATCTATCCAATGTACGACTTTGCACACGGGCAATGTGACTCGATTGAAGAAATTACGCACTCGGTTTGTACATTAGAATTTGATGTACACCGCCCTTTGTATGATTGGTTTATTGAAAAGCTAGGTATTTTCCCTTCAAAACAATATGAATTTGCTCGATTGAATCTATCGCATACTGTGATGAGTAAGCGTAGATTGTTACAATTAGTAAATGAGAAAATCGTTTCTGGATGGGATGATCCTCGTATGCCAACTATCTCTGGTTTACGTCGTCGTGGATTTACTCCTGCTTCTATTCGCAACTTCTGTGAAAAAATCGGTATTGCGAAACGTGATAATTTGATTGATGTAGGCGTACTGGATTTCTGTGTACGTGAAGACTTGAATAAATCTGCTGCTCGTGTAATGGCGGTTTTAGATCCGTTAAAAGTAGTCATTACCAACTACCCAGAAGGACAAACAGAGCTTCTTTCTATCGAAAATAATCCAGAAGATATTGAATCGGGTAAGCGTGAAGTTCCTTTCTCTCGTGAACTTTACATCGAAAGAGAAGATTTTATGGAAGTACCTGCAAAGAAATTCTTCCGTTTAGGCCCAGGTTTGATGGTTCGCTTAAAAGGAGCTTATATTATTCAGTGTGATGACTTTGTGAAGGATGCTGCAGGTAATGTGACCGAAATTCACTGTTCTTACGTTCCTAATAGCCGTTCGGGTGAGGATACTTCGGGCTTAAATGTAAAAGGCGTGATTCACTGGGTATCTATTGAACATGCGATTACGGCAGAAGTACGTAATTATGACCGTCTATTAATCATTGAAGATTCTTCTCAAGTGGGAGATCAGTTCAAGAAATTCTTAAACCCTGAGTCATTAACGGTGATTCCGCAAGTATTTGTAGAACCAAGCTTGAAAGATGCTGAAATCGGTAAAAGCGTACAGTTTATGCGTAAAGGATATTACTGTTTAGATCCAGATACAACAGCCGATAAGTTAATTTTCAATAGAACCGTATCCTTAAAAGATACATGGGCGAAAGAAAAAAACAAATAGGCATTGACTACTCATAAAAAGCTCCTCAGACGTTTGGTTTGAGGAGCTTTTTGCTCTTGCGGATTTGTAATCCAAAAGCTACTGTAAAAAGATTTATAATCTTTTACCCAACTATGTTTTCTATATGTCTATGTGGTTAACGATGTCGGATGGCGGAGTGCCTAATACACCGCCGAATAGCTAATCAAAAAATCAACCGTTGTGATTTTCCCTTTTTCAACAACGATAGGGAAAATATTTCCTTCGCCATCAAAGCTATTGGCATACAATCCATTGGTTTCTTTCGTAAACATCGAATAATTACCCGCAGGCAAAGAAATACAAAACTTTCCATTCTTGTCCGATTCAACAGTTGCTACTTTCCGTGTTGGAATATGTTCATAAAAACCGTTTATGGCTTCAACCTGACTCATATTGCAACGTTCGTAAATTTCAATGCTCCTGACTACAGGTACTGATTTTCCAGAAGACGGAACGTCAACCATAGGCATTCGATTACCCGATTGAAAAGTGACTGTCCCACAGACTCCTTCTTGAATACTTTTGGTCATTGTTTTCTTATTCTTGATTTTTCCCTTTGTATGCTGTGCTGTACACGCATGTAGGAAGAAGAGGCTTATCAAAGCAAATACGTATTTCATGGAAGTTATGTCTAGTTTATCTAATGGACTTAAAAAACAAGAGCCTCACCATGAGTGAAGCTCTTATATTGGATACAACGTGTAATTGCTTATAATTATTTTGACCTTAATCTTAGTTAAATACTTTATGCAGCCACTTTATTTAATGGAATACTAAGATACTATTGAACCGTTCCACTTAGCGGGTGAATTCATTCACCCGCTAAGTGGAATAGTTGGGTTGTAATTAGCTACATTCTAACCTTTTAACACATCTTCTGTGTGCATATATCCCTCTACAAACTTATTTTAACTAATCCAAAATTCAAAATCTAACATCCAACATTACCACAGATGCTTAGTTCTTTTTCTTGAACAATGAATCCACAAATTCTTGTTTGTTAAATACCTGTAAATCTTCAATTTTCTCCCCAACACCAATGTATTTTACAGGAATTTGGAATTGGTCTGAAATCCCGATAACTACGCCACCTTTAGCTGTTCCATCCAATTTAGTGATGGCCAAGGCTGTTACTTCGGTTGCTTTCGTAAACTCCTGAGCCTGAATAAAGGCATTTTGACCCGTTGAACCATCCAACACCAACAATACTTCATGCGGAGCATCGGGTAAGAATTTTTGCATTACACGCTTAATTTTCGATAATTCGTTCATTAAGTTGACCTTATTATGCAAACGTCCTGCTGTATCAATAATAACAACGTCCGCTTGTTGCTCTACGGCTTGTTTTACCGCATCATAAGCTACCGAAGCAGGGTCTGTATTCATTCCATGGTCAATGACAGGAATGCCAACACGTTGCCCCCAAAGTTTTAATTGGTCAACGGCTGCGGCACGGAAGGTATCTCCAGCACCTAAAATAACTTTGTTGCCAGCTTTATGGAACTGAGAAGCCAATTTACCAATCGTCGTTGTTTTACCAACTCCATTAACACCTACCACCATAATAACGTAGGGCTTAATATCTGATTTAGCGAAGGCATTCGTAACATCTTGCGATTTATTCTGAGCGAGTAATTCCGCAATTTCTTCTCTTAAAATGGAATCTAGTTCACTCGTATTCAGAAATTTATCTCTTGCTACACGTTCTTCAATACGTTTAATGATTTTTAACGTAGTTTCTACACCTACATCAGACGAGATTAAAATTTCTTCTAATTCATCCAATACATCTTCATCTACTGTTGATTTACCAACAACGGCACGGCTTAATTTAGAAAAGAAACCGTCTTTAGTTTTTTCTAAACCTTTATCCAGTGATTCTTTTTCTTCGACGTTTAATGTTTCTTTTTTCTTGAAAAAATCAAATAAGCCCATCTTTTTTGTTATCAGTTAATGTTAGCGAAATGCTATATTGCTAATGTAGTAAGTTTTGCCTAATAATCGTTGGTTAATAGCTTGATTATTAAGTTGCTTGCCCCAAACAGGAGGTCGAGGGCGACTTACATCATACAAAGATATAAAAAAAAAGTCCCCAACCTGTTCAGATAGGGGACTTTATCGAAATCTTAAAAAAATTAAGCTTTCATTGCTGCAGCAACTTCATCCTGAAGAATGATTTCTTCTTTAAATGAGTAAGCACCAGTTTGCTCGTTTTTAACAGCCTTGATGATTTTAGCGTATTTAACGCCACCTTCTTTTTTCAGGGTTGCAACTACCTTCTTTGCCATTGTGTTTGATAAGTTAACTGTTAAAGCCCAGCTGTATAAACAACAAGGTCAGTAACCGAAGTGAATTACTTAATTTCTTTGTGAACCGTAACTTTTTTCAAGAACGGATTGTATTTTTTTAGCTCGATACGAGCAGTTGTGTTCTTACGGTTTTTCGTAGTAATGTAACGAGACATACCTGGAACGCCCGAAGTTTTGTGTTCAGTACATTCTAAAATCACTTGGATTCTATTTCCTTTCTTAGCCATTTCTTTATGATGAGTTTTGCGTTAATCGTTATGACGTAATGCGATAATCGTCATTGCTTATAAATTGATTATGAGTAAGTTATAACGAACAAATAACCAAATAACGATTCACCGCCTCCTAAACAGGACTGCAAAGGTAGTAAATGTTTGAGTTTTAGACAACTATGTCTCTGAAAAACTTTTTTTTACAGCCCTTTTTTTGTTAATTTATATGAAAAAGGAGTTTTAAGACACAAAAATTGACAAATTTCTGTTCTATTCCTATGAGAAAATTACGAATTTTACACAATGAAGACGATTCAATATCAATATAAGGAAGAAAATTTTCGACTTTCTGACCCCAATAAATATAAATTAGAGAACTTACGCTCGGAAGAAATGATTCTTTCGATGGGGCCACAGCACCCTTCAACACACGGTGTTTTACGGATGGAAGTGATTTCAGACGGCGAACTCGTAGTCGATGTGATTCCACATTTAGGCTATTTACATCGTTGTTTTGAAAAACATGCAGAAGCACTGCCTTTCAATCAAATTATTCCTTACGTTGACCGCTTAGATTATTTGGCAGCCATGAACTCGGAACATGCTTATGTGATGGGGGTGGAGAAAATGCTGGATTTGGAAGGGAAATTACCTAAACGAATTGAATATATTCGAGTGCTTGTCGCAGAGTTGAATCGCCTAGCCTCTCATTTTGTAGCGATTGGGACGTATGGCTTGGATATTGGAGCTTATACCTCGTTTCTGTGGCTCATGCGTGACCGTGAGCATATTCAGCGTTTGTTAGAATGGCTTTGTGGAGCAAGAATGCTGTATAATTACGTTTGGATTGGGGGCTTGTTTTATGATTTGCCTGTTGGTTTTGAGGAACGTTGCGATGAGTTTATGAAGTACCTAAAACCCAAAATGGTTGAACTAAAGGAGTTATTGATTCAAAATAAAATCTTTATTCAGCGAACTGCCAATGTGGGGGTACTTCCTTTAGATTTAGCCATTAATTATGGTTGTACTGGCCCTGTATTGAGAGGTTCTGGTTTAAAGTTCGATTTGAGAAGGGTAGATGGCTATTCGGTTTATCCTGAATTAGAATTTGATATTCCTGTAGGAAAAGGAGAAATGGGAACCGTGGGTGATTGCTGGGATCGAAACCATGTGCGTGTGCAAGAGTGTGATGAGTCGATTAAAATTATTGAACAATGTTTGGTACAACTCATGGGTGACCATAAACGTACTCGTGATTTTGACCCGCAAGCCTTAGTGCCTAAAAAGATTCGTCCACAAGCAATGGACTTTTATAGCCGTGCCGAAAACCCCAAAGGCGAGTTGGGCTTCTTCTTCCGTACAGACGGTAGAGCAGATATTCCTGTTAGACTAAAAGTAAGAGCTTGTTCGTTTCATAACCTGTCGGTCGTCCCCGAAATTAGTAGAGGAGCGATGCTTGCCGACTTGGTGGCTATCATCGGTTCTGTCGATTTGGTGATGGGCGAAGTGGATAGATGATTTTGCCTTATTGCAAGGAACAAGTTTAAAAGGCAGGTAGGCACAAAGTTTTCACCATCAACCAACTAGTTGGATAAGTCTTTGTGCCTATGTGCCTTTTAAAACTCGATGCCTTTCTATATAAATAATTTCACATCAAACTAAAAACGTATGTTTATTTTAGAAGCTAATAAAGTATATCCTAAAACGCTGGAATCAAAAGCGTTGATTCGCTTTCAAGATTGTGACCCGCTTTGTCACTTAAATAATGCCAAATATTTCGATTATTTCTTTAACGCAAGAGAAGATCAAGTGGCTGAAATCTATCAGTTTGACTATAATGATTATTTCATGCACAATCAGACCTCTTGGGTGATTTATAATCATCAAATTGCTTATTTAAGCTCGGCAAAAGTGAGTGAATGGGTGGCAATTATGTCTTCAAATATTTACTATAACGACGACACAATTGTGACAGAATATGTCATGACGGACATTGACAAGCATTATCTAAAGGCAGTACTTTGGTCAACTTCTAAATATATTGATATTAAGACGGGGAAGAAAACGCCACATCAACCCGAAGTAACTAATTTCTTGAAAACTATTACGATTGACGGAGTTAATTTTGAACAAATTGATTTTAATACTCGTATCAAAATCATTAAGCAAGAACTAAAAGAAGGGACATATTTTCAATAAGTTATGAAACGATTCAATTATCTAATAGTCAGTGTGTTATTGTTGTTAGGAGTGCGTTCTTCGATTGCTCAAGCATCACAAGATAAAGTTAGTATTTTGACCATAGAGCGAGAACAACTTTATCGGGCTTATCAGGATGCTGATAGCCAAATGAGTGGACTTTTGGGAAACAGAACAAAAGACGACTTGCAACAGTCGATAGATGCCTTGAAGGCGATTGTGGATAAAGATAACGAAATCTTGGAAGAATTAGCTAACCGCCAATCCAAAGACCGTTCAGAGTTTACAGATAAGTACAATGATTTAATTCAACAGAATAATGACTTGGCTCAGAAGAACAGAGAACTGATGGAACTCAACCAACGTACAGAAGGCTTTTCTAAAGAAAATCATCTGATTTTGCAAGATGCTCAACAACGAGAATTTCTATTTATCGCCATTGCTGGTTTTATGGGAATTTTATTCTTGGTTTACCTAACAAAATACTCAATGTTGAAAAATAAGGTAAAAAGCCAACAGAATGGAGCTAATTATCCATCAGAATCTTAGAAGATTTTACTCCAAGCAAAACGAATAATAAGTAACAAGCCAATAAACGCAAGGGCAATGTAGTGAAATGGGATATAGGTGACGGCGTAAATTCGCATTCTATCAATAAACCACATGATACCCATGCCTGCTGCAATGATGGTCATAAAACTAGGAAGCTTGCCAAAATGAGGAATAAACTCAAATGGCATGCTTTTTTTTATGATAATTAAACTGATTGCCATGGTTAAAATAGGTAAAAACTGAATTACCAAGTTGGCTGTCCACACGCTTTGACGTTCAAATAAAAAGAGATAAGTATTTAACGTAATTGCAAAAATACCAGGGATACAGGCTAAATAAGCCAAAATACTGTAGGCGTATTTACTAAGAGAAGCTTCTGGAGCAATGCTTTTATCTTGCCAGAGACTTACTACAAAAATTAATAAAGGGGTACTTACTAGAAACCATACTAATCCAAGAGGATGTTGATTGATAGAATTGAATAAATCTTGTAATGTCATTGTTGCTGAATTAATACCTTTATACGCTCTTTTGAGGAGTATAAGTTACGTATTAACTCAATATTTTGGATATAAAAGATGCTTTTTTTGTTTTAGGATCTCCTTCTTTGGTAGATGTTGTAACAGGCTCTAGTTTAATATATACCTTAATAGTAACAACTTCTGCAATTTTGGTAAATACAAGATTTGGAACATGAATGTTGAAATCTTTGACTTTAACAGGAAAAGAGCACTCAAATATGGCCATATTACGACTTGGGTCGTTGATGATTTTCCCCTCAATAATCTCCATTTTACTAACGCCATGAATGGTTAAAACTCCCGTGACGCTAGCAGTCGTCTGAAAGGGCTTTGCCCAATCTAATACTTTGGTTAAACTCCCTCTAAAAGTCGCTTGTGGATATTTATCACTTTCTAGATAATTTTCATTGAAGTGTTCCTGCATTAGTTTATTAGGAAACTCAAAGCTGGTCATGTTAATTTTTACTGCAAGTTCTTTATGTTCAAGATCAACAACAGCTTTTGCTTTTGTTGTCGTAGCAGTAATATTTTCTAGAAGGGCTTCTGAAAAGAAGGTGATTTTACTTTCTTTTGAACGTAAAAGTTGACCTTGTCCCCAATAACCATAGAGACAAAGAGATAGGATGAAAAAAAGTTTTTTCATAAATCAATAAACGGATATGAGACTAGAAATATATGTAGGAGAAACAATGATGAGTAGCATGTTTTATATCAATAAGCTTGTTTTAACAAAGTAAGGATTATGCATATCCATGATTCAACTTATTGATATAAAACACGTTATATTATAGTCTAATTAATTTTTAACTTTATATTGATTTCTATATTTCTTACCAAGCCCAAAGGTTCGTCCTAAGTTGAAACCAAAGTGTACGCCGCCATCAGCCCAAGTATCGGTGGTCTCTGTAATAAATTGCTTTTCTACCATTCCAATTGAATTCGTGAAATGAAGTGAGAAAACGTGTCCTCCTGTTTCGATATCAAAGCCGAAGGATAGTGCGTTTTTGTAGGTATTCGCTAATTGATTCGGGGCAACGTAATAATATTCACCAATCAAGGCAGTACGTTTGGTTATTTTATAACGTCCTGCGATACCCATTGCAAATACATCATTTTGCTCACCAATGACATTGGTTCTGTTTCGATGCACCCACGTAGGCATTACTTGAAGAGATAGTTTATCACTAAATTTACGAGCAATCAATAACTGACTTGCATAACTGTACTTTGAGGCAGCACTACGATTTTCGGAGCTAGGATAAGCTAAAAAATCAGCAAATGCTTCTCCTAAGACGGTAACACTCAAGGGACTACCTCCTGAGGTTTTTTGAGTTACTAATTTATACTTTGTATAAAGATTAACCATTTTCTGGACAGAACTTCTTCCAATACCAACCATCCAACGATCACTTATACCATAATCAAAGCCCATATACACATAGCCTTGATCTAAGCCATAAAATTGGTCAATACCCGTATTAATAGTACCGAAACGGTGCGAAATACGGTAATCTAAATGGTGGGCAGGTGTGGTTTCAATAGACTGTCCACTAATAATTCGAGTCGATTTAAAAGTGCCATGTACAATCTCTGGGCTATCATTGTCAGGAATAAGCCTCAATAAATCATCCTGTGCATACACTGCATTGATAATAGAAAGTAGAATAACAGGAATCGTAAAGAACTTTTTCATGATGAGTGTGTGGTTTGAATTTAAAGGAGAGTAATAAAAAGTATTTAGGTAGGTATTGACCTCATAGCGGTGAGGTGCTAATTACAAATAGAATAAAGAACTAACTTAGTTATCCTTCATAAACTCGTACTTGTAACGAACTAACTAAACTTGTCTTGTACTGAGTGAGTGGCATCTGAGCAGGAGATTGTATCACCTTTCCTGTGAGGTCATAGCGAGAGCCATGATTGGAACAGTAAATATCATCTGTAGCGGCTTTATATTCCACGGTTGTTCCTTGATGTGTACAAACTTTGGAAAGAGCGATGAACGTTCCTGACATAGAACGAGCTACAATAATATTATCAAAATAAAGAAAACCACCATTGGTTAGTAATGCTTTGTTAGCACTCAATGAGAGGTCAATTGTGAAATCTACTTTGCTACCTGTTCCTGTTGTAGGAGTTGTTGTGCTAGGGGATGGTTCTTCTGTAGTACATGAAGTAAGGGTGCCCATGCAGTAAAGTGCCATGATTGTACCACCACTAAGTCCTAGGTTACGGATAAATTCTGAGCGTTTCATCTAGTTCGTTGTTTGTTTAATCAGACTTACGCAAAAAGGAATAATATGGATTGCCGTAAACGAAAAAAGCTCATAACCTATTGGCTATGAGCTTTTAAAGTGGTATTATTTACTTACAGATTGCTTAAATCAAAGCTTTCCATAAAGGCAGTTGTAAATTGTCCAGATTTGAAAATTTCGTCATCCATCAATTTGATATGGAAAGGAATCGTTGTTTTGATTCCATCAATGACAAACTCTTGCAATGCACGTTTCATACGAAGTAATACTTCCTCACGACTCTGACCAGATACAATTACTTTCGCAATCATTGAGTCATAGTTTGGCGGAATTGTATAACCTGCATAAACATGGCTATCAATACGAACACCATGACCACCTGGAAGGTGTAAATTTGTGATTTTTCCAGGAGATGGTCTAAATCCATGAGCAGGATCTTCTGCATTGATACGACACTCTAATGAATATAACTTTGGATAGTAGTTTTGTCCTGAAATAGGAATACCTGCTGCCACCTTGATTTGTTCCTTAATTAAGTCAAAATCAGTTACTTCTTCTGTAATCGGGTGTTCTACTTGGATACGAGTATTCATTTCCATAAAGTAGAAATCACCGTGTTTATCAACCAAAAATTCGATTGTTCCAGCCCCTTCGTACTTAATAGCAGCAGCCCCTTTCACGGCAGCTTCTCCCATTTTTTCACGTAATTCAGGTGTTAATGCTGGAGAAGGAGTTTCTTCACATAACTTTTGGTGACGACGTTGAATCGAGCAATCACGTTCAGATAAGTGGCAAACTGTTCCATAGCTATCTCCAATTACTTGAATTTCGATGTGACGAGGGTCTTCTACATATTTTTCCATGTATAAACCATCGTTTCCGAAAGCTGCTGCAGATTCAGTTTTTGCATCATCCCAAAGCTTATCAAATTCTTCTTCTTTACGGATAATACGCATACCACGTCCACCACCACCAGCTGTAGCTTTGATAATAACAGGGTATTTGATTTCTTTAGCTAACGCTTTGGCTTCTTCAACGGTGTCAATCAAACCTACCGAACCTGGAATTACAGGAACGCCTGAGTTTTTCATAGTTTCTTTGGCCGTTGCTTTATCTCCCATAGAGTTAATTTGGTCTGCAGTGGCACCAATAAATTTGATACCATATTCAGCACAAATACGAGAAAACTCTGCGTTTTCAGATAAAAAGCCATATCCTGGGTGAATAGCATCTGCACCTGTTACTTCAGCGGCAGAAATAATAGCAGGAATATGTAAGTATGACTGACGGCTTGGAGGAGGTCCAATACATACAGCTTCGTCAGCAAATTTAACGTGAAGGCTTTCACGATCAGCAGTAGAATAAACAGCTACTGTCTTAATGCCCATCTCCTTACATGTTCTAATGATACGAAGGGCAATTTCACCTCTGTTGGCAATTAATATTTTTTTAAACATTTTTTTAGGTATAAGGTATGAGATATGAGGTATGAAATAGGAGGCAATTACCTAATAATTCATGCCTCATACCTTATACCTAAATTATTGTTCAACAACAAATAACGGTTGGTCAAATTCAACAGGTGTTGCATTTTCTACCAATACTTCAACAATACGACCAGAAACTTCTGACTCAATTTCGTTGAAAAGTTTCATCGCTTCGATAATACAAACAGTTTTACCTTTTGTTACTTCTGATCCAACTTCTACAAAAGCAGGGTTGTTTGGATTTCCAGAACGGTAGAAAGTACCAATCATTGGTGATTTTATCGTAACACGGTTACTTGCTGCCGCAGGAGCTGCTGCTGGAGTAGCTGGTGCTGCGGGTGCTGCCGCTGCTGGAGTTGCTGCTACTGCTACTGGAGCGGGTGCAGGAGCTGCTGCAACTACTTGCTGCACTACTGGAGCTGCACCAAAACGTTTAATAGCTAATTTAAGCTCTGATGTCTCAATGTTTACTTCATCTAAACCAGATTGTGCAATAAAATCAATGAGTTTCTGAATTTCTTTCGTTTCCATTGTAAAGGGATGGGTATTTTAGTTTTTAGGTAATATTCCTATGGCTATAAACGCTTGATACTTATTTAACTCGTTCTACGTATTCGTAAGTACGAGTGTCAACCTTAATCTTCTCGTCTGTTTGAATAAACAAAGGAACAGTAATCGTTGCACCAGTTTCTACTGTCGCAGGTTTTTTAGGAGAGTTGGCAGTATCACCTTTAATACCTGGCTCTGTGTAAGTTACTACTAACTCAACAAATAAAGGCATATCACATGAAATCGGTAAGTCCGTCTCTGTGTTGATTAAGATTTCAACTTCTAAACCTTCTTTCATTAAATCAGCTCCTTCGACCATTGCTTTGTCGAGGGTGATTTGTTCAAAAGTTTCATTATCCATAAAGGTATAACCAAACTCTTCTGCATAAAGGTATTGGAATACACGACGTTCAACACGTACTGGAAAAATATTTACACCAGAGTTGAAGGTGTTGTCAATTACCTTACCCGTTGTCAATGACTTCAATTTTGTTCTCACAAAAGCAGGACCTTTTCCTGGTTTAACATGTAAGAATTCAGTGATTGAAAATAAGTCATTATTAAATTTAATAACTAAACCGTTTTTAATATCTGCCGTAGTTGCCATTTTTTTGAAAATTGGTAGTATTATGTACTTATACGTTCGTCGGTATCAATGGGCATACAAGCTATGAAATAAGATGGATACCCAATAGATGATAGCGATTTAGATGAGTGCGGAATACTACTTTTTAAAAGAATTATTTTTCAGTCTGCAAAGGTAATAAAAAAGCAGTAAACACCTTGCCTCTTGCAAGTTATCTACTGCTTTCAATTAATATGCCCATTTTAGATAAACGCTACCCCATGTAAAGCCACCACCAAAGGCTGCTAAGATAAGGTTATCTCCTTTTTTCAATTGAGATTCATAATCCCAAAGGCATAAAGGAATAGTGGCTGCGGTTGTATTACCGTATTTATGAATGTTAAGCATCACTTTATCTGAACCAATACCCATGCGGTTAGCGGTTGCATCAATGATACGTTTATTTGCTTGATGAGGTACTAAAAAGGCAATATCATCACCTGTCAACTCATTGCGTTCCATAATCTCTGCCGAAGCATCTGCCATACGAGTTACGGCAAACTTGTAAACAGATTGCCCTTCCTGACGAATGTAGTGCATTTTAGCATCAATGGTCTCATGAGTTGGTGGATGAACACTACCACCACCTTCTTGAATTAAATAGTTAGCCCCCGAACCATCTGATTTCAAAATGAAATCCTGAATACCGAAACCTTCCGTGTTGGCCTCTAGTAAAACAGCTCCAGCACCATCTCCAAATAACACACAAGTAGTTCTGTCTGTGTAATCAACAATAGAGGACATTTTATCGGCTCCGACAACAATTACTTTTTTGTAACGGCCAGATTCAATGAACATCGCACCTGTTGTTAAAGCATTGATAAACCCCGAACATGCAGCCGCTAAATCATACGATGCAATGTGAGGTAAACCTACTTTATCACAAATAATGTTGGCTGTAGAGGGGAAAAAATGGTCTGGACTGATGGTGGCACATATAAGCAGGTCGATTTCCTCAGGCTTAGTATTTGTTTTAGCAAGCAAACCTTTTACTGCTTCTATCGCCATTACTGATGTTCCTAAGCCTTCACCCTTCAAAATATGACGCTCTTTGATGCCTGTACGAGAAGTAATCCATTCGTCGTTTGTATCAACAATTTTACTCAATTCTTCATTGCTTAATACATCCTCAGGTACATACCCATGGACACCTGTAATTGCTGCTGTAATTTTAGTCATGTTTTTAATGGGTGAATTTTTCAATAAGAAAAAAAGAATACTCGTTTGTGGTACTCTTCTTTTATGTGATTGTCTAAACTAGTGCCTCTTTGATTTTGTCTGTAACCTTCGAGGTAACAATCTGTTGACAAAGATTAATCATATTTTTAATAGCTGTGGGCGAAGATGCTCCATGAGCTATGACTACGTTTCCATTAACACCAATAATCGGGCTTCCGCCTACTGCTTCATAGTTGGTCTTATCTAAAAAGTCGTTTTCTACTCCTTGATTCTTCATAATCCCATAAAGCGATTCTCCCATTTTAAGCAAAATATTGCCCGTAAAACCATCCGTTACAATTACATCAGCTTTGCCTTTGAAAAAGTCTTTGCCTTCTAAATTACCAACGAAGTTGATTTTGGGGTTTTCTTTCATAATCTTGTAGGCTTGCTGAACAATTAAAGAACCTTTTTCTTCTTCTTCTCCAATGTTCATCAGACCAACACGAGGATTCTCGATTCCAGTAGTAGCTTTACAGTAAACAGAACCTAAAAGACCAAACTGATCTAGCATTTCTGGTTTTACATCTGCATTAGCACCAATATCAACCATCACGGCTAAATTGCCATCGGTTTGTGGTGCAAATCCAGCAATCGCAGGACGCTGAACGCCCTCAATTGTTTTTAAGGCAAAAAGCGAACCGACCATCATTGCCCCTGTATTACCTGCAGAAGCAAAAACATCAATTTGACCTGTTTTTAAAAGTTTAAACCCAACTCCGATACTGGAATTGGGTTTAGCTTGCATTGCCTTAACAGGATGCTCACCCATTTCAATTACTTCGGTTGCCTCCGTAATTTCAATGTTCGATCCTGTAAAATTTTCTTTATCAAGAACTGCTTGAATAGCCTCACGTTGTCCTATCAATACGATGGACACTCCAGATGGTAATTCTTTTGCAGCTAATACTGCTCCATTTACAATTGCACTTGGGGCGAAGTCCCCGCCCATTGCATCAACTCCTATCTTCATTTATATTTTTTGGTTAGTACAGGGATATTTAGACCGTAAAGTTAACAGATTCTCTGAATCAATAATCTTACAATCAATAAGGTACTCGCAAAAATAGCATTTTATGAAGTTGGAAACAGTAATTTTTATTGAAACTTTCATTATTTAATCAATACTTAAGCAAATAATTACTCAAATAGGTAAACTATTAGCTTAATTTAGACAACTTCATGAAAGTCCAATCTTGAATTATGCTTGTGAAGCATAACCTTCTACTACCATTTTACCTTTGTAGTAAAGATTTCCTTCAAATACGTGAGCACGGTGACGTAAATGGATTTCACCAGTTGTTGGATCAACAGTGATAGTCTTTGGAGTACCAAAGTCATGAGAACGTCTTTTATCTCTACGTGTGGTCGATATGCGTCGTTTAGGATGTGCCATTTTCTTATTTCCTTTATGTTGTTACGTTAATTGTAATGAGTTAAACAAAAGAATAAATCCTTTTAGTTTTTGTGTAATCTAGTTATTGTTACTATTATTTTTTAAGTTCTTCAGAGCGGCCCAGCGAGGATCTATGTACTCGTCTTTAGGTTCTACATCGTCTTCCTCTTCAAACTCTTCGTCGTCATCTTCTGTATTTGGATGCGTAGAGTATACTAAAAAGCCTTCCTCTTCGTCTTCATCCCATAATAAATCGTCCTCTTCTTCATCAAAACTTACGTCATCCATCGCTTCTTCTGTCTGAAAACGTGGGTGAAGTTTTTTAATCGGAATCTGGAGACCAATGAAATCAAATATGTCCTGTGCAACGTTAATCTGCTGTACATTTCTATCTAACAACATTAATTCTTCCGTCAACTCTTCTGTATGATCTGCAAATTTCAAAATCATACGTTGAGTTACGTCTACTGGATAGTCAAACAATTCTAAACTCCTATCACAAGTCAACTCTACACTACCAATAATGTGGTAAACTAACTGAATCATTGTCTCTGTTTTGTCTAATGATACAGTTGCTTTAAAATGTCCTCTCTCAATCAAATCTTGCTCTAATGCTTGGAAAAAAGCATCATCTCCCTCAAAATCATGCACATAGCATTTATTCTCAAGGCGAAAAATATCGATTCTATATTTTGATAAGATGTTCTTGTTCACTGGCTTTCTTTGAAAAGACTGCAAAATTATAAACTATTTTTTAAAAAGGCAAGTGTTTGGGTTATAATAGTTTGTAAGTTTGCAAGGATATTGCTAAGAGCAAAGAACTTCATTCTTTTTGGGTGTAAAACGTAGCTTATTTTTTCAAACAAAATGAAATTTACCGCTAAAATGTACCAACCACTCACATTGAAACGTTTCTTGTTGAACATGCATAATCTACTTGGGATGGTTAATACTAACATATTATTATTGTGATAATGAACATAACTTTACTTAAAAATAATCGTATCTTCTTAATGACATTCATGGTTATCTGGCTCTTGGCCTTGGCCTTAGTTATTTCTCATTCAAAACTTAGCCAGATGGAATGGATTAACACGCATAATAATCCATTCGCTGATCGCTTCTTCTGGTGGGCAACTAAACTGGGAGAGGGTGGATTTTTTGTGATGGTTATTTTGGTTGCTTGTCTTATTAAGGTTGAGTTCGCTGTTATGTTTACGGCGTCGTTTGCCATTAGTACTCTTATTTCACAAGGATTGAAGTTCCTGTTTCATACCAATAGACCCTTAGCATTTTTTGAAAAAATCAATCATCCTTGGCATTTCGTTGATGGGGTGAATGTACATGTCGCTAATAGTTTCCCTTCTGGACATACAACTACGGCTTTTGCTATCTGCTCTTTAATAGCGTTTCTCTGTCAGAATAAAAAAATAAGCCCGTTGTGGGTACTCATTGCATCGTTAACAGGGTACTCTCGAAATTACCTCTTTCAGCATTTTCCGGAGGATGTCTTGGCTGGTGCAGTCATAGGGCTCATAAGTAGTTATTGGGCTTATAATTGGATTAAGGCTAATCCCAAAACAATTTATCAAACATCAATCTTACGCATAAAATAAGGAAATGCAGAAGAGAAAATAGGATATAACTTGGAAAGTTATAAACTCTTTAAAATACTTGTGACTTGAATATGAGTGGATTAGTCCTAATTATCTATCTTTGTTTTTGGAGATTCTTTCTTAATATTAAGTACTAAATGCCTAAATATATGCCATTTACAGGCATAGTAATCTTATCATAAACGCTTACTCATGATACAATTTCTTGAAGGTAAATATAAAAAAATCATTGAACGGGTTTGGACATGGTCGTTGAGAGGACTGCTTTGTTTTATTCTTTATCTTGTTGCGGTCAATTATAACTTGTTGTGGCTTTTTGGAGGTATGCCTAGTTTAAAGGAACTAGAAAACCCTCAAAGCCAGTTGGCTTCTGTCTTGTATTCGGAGGATGGAGTTGAGTTAGGGAAATATTTTAGAGAAAATCGCTCACCTGTAGAATTTGAAGAATTATCTCCGAATATTATTAATGCTTTATTAGCGACAGAAGATGTCCGCTTTTCAAAACATTCTGGTATTGACTTACGCAGTACTTTTCGGGTAATTACTAGCCTAGGAAGTGCCGGGGGCGGAAGTACAATAACACAACAATTGGCTAAAAACTTATTTGATACTCGTCACTTAGAGGAAGGAGATGATGAAAATCAGTATAAGGGATTTTTGATGAAAATACCTAAAGTAAGTACTATTATAGCTAAAACGAAGGAATGGATTCTTGCTATTCGTCTTGAAGGACGTTACACAAAGCAAGAAATACTAAAAATGTATCTGAATGAAGTAGAGTTTGGAAATAATGCCTACGGAATAAGGGTGGCTTGTAAAACCTATTTTGGAAAAGATGTGAACAATGTATCTGTTCCCGAAGCAGCAATGTTGATAGGGATGTTGCAGAACCCTGATTTATATGACCCCCGCCGCCGTCCTGAAAAGTGCTTGACTCGTCGAAATGTAGTACTAAGTCAGATGTATCACTACGGATTCTTGCCCAAAGAGGAAGCATTAGGCTTAATGGAAAATGGATTAGGACTTAATTATACCCTCGAAAATCATAATACAGGAGAAGCTCCCTATTTTAGAGAAGCTATCAAAAAACAACTTCAAGCGATCTTAAAAGACTTGAATAGTACAAGAGGAGAGAATGACCAACTGAACTTATATACAAGTGGGTTGAAAATTTACACAACCATTGATTCTCGAATGCAACGTTATGCTCAAGATGCTTTGTATGATCACATGCGTAATATACAAAATAAATTTTACGAACATTGGAAAGGAAGAAACCCTTGGGTCGATGAAAATATGCACGAGATTAAAGGCTTCTTAAAGGATGCGATGAAAAGGACTCCTCGTTATAAGCAATTAATGAATGAGTTTGGAGGGGATGAAGCAAAGGTTTGGGAGGTACTTCGTAAGCCTGTACCGATGACTGTCTTTTCATGGGATGGTGAAAAAGACGTGACAATGTCACCCATGGATTCTATGAGTTATTATAAACGTATTCTTAATTGTGGGTTTACGGCAATGAATCCGAATGATGGTCATGTGAAAGCATGGGTTGGTGGTATTAATTTTAAGTTTTTTAAGTTTGATCACGTTCGTCAAAGTAAACGTCAGCCTGGTTCGACATTTAAACCTTTTGTATATGCCGCCGCAATCGAGAGTGACGTGATTACACCTTGTGATAATGTGACAGATGAACCTGTGACGTTTGGAGCAAACGATGGTATTCAGGGAACGTGGACTCCTCACAACTCAAATGGCCGTTACTCCTATGCTAGTTTGCCTCTAAGAAGAGCACTAGGTTTGTCAATAAATACGGTTTCAGCTTATTTAATGAAGCGACTCGGTCCCGAAAAGGTGGCTGAATTCGCTCACCGAATGGGAATCACAAGTGAGTTGCAAGAAACTCCTGCACTATGCCTTGGAGCAAGTGAGGTTTCTGTGTTTGAACAAGTCGCTGCTTATTGTACATTTGCCAATGAGGGTTATCGGATAGATCCAATCATGATTATTAAGATTGTCGATAAGCATGGAAATGAATTGAAACGCTTTGGAACAACAACTAAACAGGTTACTACAGCAGGGACTGCTTATAAAATGACACAATTATTGCGAGGAGCAATTCTCGAGCCAGGAGGAACAGCGGAAGGGCTAGACCGAAACTGGAATTGTGCAAAAGATAATGAGATGGGAGCGAAAACAGGGACTACCTCTAATTACTCAGATGGTTGGTTTATGGGATTAACTCAAAACCTAGTAACAGGTGTCTGGGTTGGCGGAGATGACCGTAGTATTCACTTTAGAACTATTGCATTGGGACAAGGTGCTAAAATGGCAATGCCTGCCTTTGCTAATTTTATGGATAAAGTCTATGCAGATAAAACACTAGAATTAATAGGGTATAAAAAGGAGCCTTTTAAAAAGCCCGAAAACGCAACGGATTTAGGTTGTTATGCTGGACGTTCTACTACTCAAACAGTGGATGTGCCCCAAGCTCCAACCCCCGAAGCAAAAGAGGATGAAGAAGGATTCTTAAAATAGCTAAGTGGAAATGAAAGTAGCAGAAGGCGTTGAATGGTGTGTGATGAGCATTATTCAATGCCTTCTGCTATGTTAAGAAAGTACTATTCCTGCTAAATCAATAAAAGTAAGAGAATTTTGGTAAATAACCCACTTCCAAATGGCGTTATTCAGAGGTGTAATAGTAATACGTTTAATATTTTCTCTACAATTAAGATAAGATTAGGTACTAGATAGGAGTGTTAGTTGGTGTAAACGATAGAGC
>JALRIJ010000189.1 GCA_023255485.1 Flectobacillus sp. | reverse complement strand
GTCCTTCAATTTTCAATAAACGCTCGGTAGCATACGCTAACAAAGCATCTTCATGAGCAGCAATATTTTCTTTTCCGATGGTATTGATATAATCAATAGCCGCTTTCAAAGCAATAACGTCTGCAATATTGGGAGTACCTGCTTCAAATTTATAAGGCAATTCGTTATAAGTAGTTTTCTCGAACGATACTTCCTTAATCATTTCTCCACCACCCATATAAGGAGGCATCGCATTGAGCAAGTCTTTTTTACCGTATAATACGCCCACGCCAGTTGGCCCATAAATTTTATGTCCCGAAAAAGCATAAAAATCTACATCCAAAGCCTGCACGTCAATCGTAATGTGTGAACTCGACTGAGCTCCATCAATCAGTACTTTCGCCCCTACTGCATGAGCTTGGTCGATAATTTGTTTGATAGGATTGATAGTACCTAAAGCATTAGAAACATGATTTACAGCGACTAATTTCACGTTAGGAGAAAGTAATGACGCATAAACCTCCATATTCAACTCACCTTCGTCCGTAACAGGAATAACTTTTAAGATACTTCCTTTTTCTTCACAAAGCATTTGCCAAGGAACAATATTCGAGTGATGCTCTAAACCAGAAATGATAATCTCGTCACCTTCGCCGATAAATTTTCTACCGAATGTACTTGCGACCAAATTAATTCCCTGCGTAGTACCAGAAGTAAAAATAATTTCTTCTGTAGAGGCAGCACCTAAAAACGCCCTAACCGCTTCACGTGTAGCTTCAAAATCACGAGTAGCACGTTCGGCTAGGGTGTGAATACCACGGTGAATATTTGCATTGTCTGTTTGATAATAATGTACAAGTGCATCAATCACTGCACGAGGTTTTTGCGTTGTAGCGGCATTATCAAAATAAACCAATTGCTTGCCATTTATGGTTTGGTCAAGCACAGGAAAATCAGCTCTGATTTTTTGTGTATCTATTACTTCGGTTGTTGTTTCCATCTGTCTTACGAAGGCGAATAAGGGATATTCTCCTTAGTTAATTTCTAAATCATTCACACAACAATTGAACTACGAATTATAAATCTTCCCCACAATCAGTTCTTCTAAATATGCTTTGATTGCAGGAATTTCCATTTTATCAATTACATCTTGAGCAAAAGCTAACATCAATAAAGAACGTGCCGCTTCTTTTGAAATACCTCTTGCTTGCATATAGAAAAGTGCATCTGTATTTAATTGCCCTGTGGTTGTACCATGTGAACATTTAACGTCATCTGCCCAAATTTCTAACTGTGGTTTTGTATTCATGGTAGCATCTGCTGAGACCAATACGTTTTTGCACGATTGGAAGGCATTTGTTTTCTGTGCGTCTTCACGCACAAAGATTTTACCATTGAATACGCCTGTTGACTTATCTTTCAAAATTCCTTTGTACAACTCATTCGAGTTAGAATTTGGTTTAGCGTGGTCAACGGCTGTGTGATTGTCGATATGCTGCTTTCCGTTTGGAATATATAAACCAAACATATTTGCTTCTGCATATTCACCATCAATCTTGATATTCAAGTTGTTACGAACAAAACCTCCATTGGCTGTTACTGTATTGGCCGTAAAAACAGACTTCCCTTCTTGATATACCGAAGTAGTGCCAATATGGTAAGCATTGTCTGATTCGTTCTGAATTTTATAGTAGTGAACGTTTGCTTCTTCTGCTACAACAAACTCCGTAACCGCATTCGTAAAGCATTGGTTGTCACCCAATGAACGAAATGCTTCTGCTACTTGCACTTCTGCACGTTTTCCAATCACGATTAAATTACGTGGTTGAGAAGCGACATTTGCTTGGCGAGCGTCCGAGATAAAACGTAAAATGACAGGCTGTTCAACTACCTTTCCTGCTGGCACATGAATAAAAATTCCGTGTTGAGCAAAGGCGGTATTCAACGCTGTAAAAGCATTAACCTCAATATCAGAGTTTTTGTTAATGTTTTGAGCAACTAGTTCTGGTTGTTGTTTAATTGCATCAGCCAGTGACAAGATTTGTAATTCCGATTCAGGACTTACAACCACTGATAATTCTGCATTATAAACACCATTGATAAAATATAAGATATTTCCCTCTAAGTTCGGAATATCCAATTGATTAACGTCCTCTTGAGAAAACGAAGAAACAGCATTAAATTCGAAGCCTTGATTGACTAAGTTTTTAACGTTTGAATACTTCCATTCTTCGTGCTTGATGGTTGGGAAACCTAATTCATTGAACGTTTGAATGGCTTGCTGACGCACCTGATGAAAAGGCGTTTGAGCCTGTCCATTCAATTTACCTTCAAACTGTTGAAAGTCTGCTAGTAATTGTTCTTTTAAGTTGGTATTATTCATAATAGTGAAATCAAAAAGGGATTAACGAATGACATTAGTACGTTTAATAACTTAAACAGTTTCTCCCAACTCTTCCTTAATCCAATCGTATCCTCTTTCTTCTAATTCTAACGCTAATTCTTTTGTACCTGACTTCACGATACGTCCTTTGTATAATACGTGTACAAAATCTGGCACGATATAATCCAATAAACGTTGGTAGTGTGTTACTACGATAGTTGCATTTTCAGGTGTTTTCAATTTGTTTACTCCTTCAGCAACAATACGTAAGGCATCAATATCAAGACCAGAGTCTGTTTCATCCAAAATCGCTAATTTTGGTTCAAGCACAGCCATTTGGAAGATTTCATTTCTTTTTTTCTCACCACCCGAAAATCCTTCATTTAACGCTCTATTCAACAACGATTGGTCGATGTTTACATAAGCCATTTTTTGTTTGAACATTTTCAAGAAATTAACAGCATCCATGGGCTCTTCACCACGGTATTTTCTAATTTCATTAACAGCCGTTTTCAAGAAGTTCGTAGTAGAAACCCCTGGAATTTCTACAGGATACTGGAATGCTAAGAATACACCTTCTGCTGCACGCTCTTCTGGAGCAAGTTCTAATAAGTCTTTTCCAAAGAATTCGACAGTTCCATCCGTTACTTCATAGTCTTCACGACCTGCTAAAACAGAAGCAAGGGTACTTTTACCAGCACCATTTGGCCCCATAATTGCATGAACTTCTCCTGCTTTTACTTCTAAATTTAAGCCTTTTAGAATCTCTTTCTCACCTATCTTGGCGTGCAAATTCGTTATCTTTAACATCGTTTTTGTAGTAATTATAAACCAAATTTATGTTTAGTGGAATTTAGATACCGCTAAATACTTGTATTTCAGCAAAAAAGCTTCGTATCGTTCCTTGTCTTAATTTCGGCTACAAAATTACCTATTGGATTTTTCAAATACTACACTTTATTTAGAATAACTCTAAACAAATGAAAAAAGTTCAACACTTTTATGATAAATGTACCTTTGTACTAAAAAACATTATTGAAATAAAACATCGTATTCATGCACACCCCTCAATATAAACAACTTTACGAAAGCCTAAGGCATCAAATCACTACTGGTATTTATAAAGAAGGCGATATGATTCCCTCGGAAAATGAGTTAGCCACCCTTCATCAAATTACGAGGATGACTGTTCGCCAAGCTCTAGATGACCTAGTAAACGAAGGATATATTTGTAAACGAAAAGGGAAGGGAAGTTTTGTTCAAAGTAGAAAAAATGCCTTTGGTACACTACAATTTAGGTCCAAGGAAGCTACTGAAACGTTGGCCTTAACGAATAGGACGCTCAAAAAACCAAGTATCCATGAGTGGGAGCCTAGCTTTTTTTATGATATAACTGAAGAAGAAAGAAGAGCAGGGTGTATTTCCCTAAAAAGGGTTATTTTGATAAATGATAAAGCAAGCGTTGTTGAACATCTTTACTTGCCCAATATCCATTTGCCGGGCTTTACTATGACGACATTCATCAATGATTCCGTATTTGAAACCTTACAACAGGCCTACCACTTAGAAATAACAGGATGCGAACAAGTAGTGAATGCGATACGTGCTGATGGCGAAGTGGCATTTATTTTGGGACTAGAAGAAGATGACCCTATCTTAGAGGTATTCAGACGGTATAGCACGAATCATGACACATTTATCTATTCAAAGCTTTTATGTAATACTAAGCATTTTGCGTTGATTAGTTAAGACAGGCCTTGGCATTTTTCAACAAGAGCAAACAAAAAGGAGCGACTCCCAAGACGGGTCGCTCCTTTTCTTTAACCATCCTATTTCGCTATGAAATTACATAGAAGGCACCAACTTAATTTGAGCCTGTACAATACCATAACCTCTACTAGATAAATCGGCAGAACCATTAAAATTAAAATGCGTTGCATCTAACAAATCGATATTAGCGACTCCCAAAGAAATACCAGCAAAGTTAAAATTTGAAATTTCGATCTGTGTTTCGTTATTTAAAAACTTCCAAGTCCCTGAATTAGAAGAGTTCCCATTATTGTCAATTCCTTTCACTTTCCCATCTGCTTGAAACTGCAAACGAACTTTAGATAGGTCTAATGTATTGGCAGAGGAAGAACGATCATACACAATAAGTAAACCTCCTGCTGTGGTAGCAGATTGGATATACCATTCAGTACCTGTAAGATACTCGGTTTTTGATTTGGGATTAGTATCTGATGTTTTACACGAACTCCCGATAAAAAGAGTCATGGCAAAAAGAGCCACTAACGTTATGTATCTCATTTGAAATAAGTTAATATGTTTGACTATTGTTTGATTACAATCACAAAGATAGAAGCTATTTCTGATACAAAAAGAAAGTCCTTCCGAAAATCAGAAGGACTTGTCATCATGAACCTCTTTAAACTTTTAATCAAAAATTATAACGACAAGGTATAGCATATATTTTTTTTGAAAATATATTATCGACTAAAACCTTTTTTTATGATACGGACGCTTGTTTTTTGCCGTTCAATACTTCCATCAACACCAAGGTGACGACCTAATTAGGAGCCAAATAAGCTACATTCAAATAATTAAATTATTTACTTAAAAGATACAACTACGTAAAAAAGAGTAACAAAAAAGCGTTTTTTGATTGGAAAAATGGATTTTTAACCTAATTTTAGAATAAATATAGTAGCATTTTCTACCAATGAGTATTTGTACTCACAGACAATTTTCTACTATTTTCCTGTATTATTTTACTTCATATAAAATCTATGTGCTTATGCTAAGTCGAGTTGCAAATTCTATTTATTGGATGAATCGGTATATTGAGCGTGCCGACAATTACGCTCGTTTTATTTCAGTAAACTTTAACTTAGCCCTTGATCTTCCCCCTGATGTACCCGAACAATGGGAACCGTTGATTATTGCCACAGCAGATCATTTTATCTTCCATGAGTATTATACAGAATCATCTCGTGAAAATATTTTATATTTCATGACCTTCGATACTCGCAACCCGAACTCCATCTTATCATGTCTTCTTAATGCTCGTGAGAATGCTCGTACCATCCGTGAAAGTATTTCAAAGGAGATGTGGGAGTATATTAACCAAATTTACTGGACAGTAAAAGATGCGACTCAGGAGAGTAAAACGTGGGAACTAGAAAAATACCAAGGTTTTTTAGAAAATATCAAAACAGGAAGTCAATTGTTTTATGGTATTGTTGACTCTACTATCACTCGTGGAGATGCGTGGCATTTTGGACGTTTAGGACGTTTGTTAGAGCGTGCTGACAAAACAACTCGTTTCTTGGATGTAAAATATTTTACGTTACTTCCTGAAATAGAATCAGTTGGTTCTCCTTTAGACCTCATGCTATGGTCGGCTGTATTGCGTTCAGTAAGTGCTTATAATATGTTCCGCCAGCAGTATCAATCCGTGACACCTTCATCTATCGTAGAGTTCTTACTTCTTGACTCAAAATTCCCTCGTTCGGTTATGCACTGCATTCGCCAAGCAGAAATTTCGCTTTATGAGCTCTCTGACTCTGCCATCAATAATGGTTATACGAATGAAGCAGAAAAGGCTTTAAGTAAACTGAAATATGAAGTAAGTTTTACCGAAATAAAAGATATTTACGAAAAAGGATTGCATACGTACTTAGATG
>JALRIJ010000188.1 GCA_023255485.1 Flectobacillus sp. | reverse complement strand
GAAGATTTCACTTCCTATCAACAAAGACAAAAAAGAACATCCACCTGGAATTATTAAAAATATGCTCTTTCTTAACACAGTTCATTCTGAAACATATATCTTATTAAAAAAACTAATGCAAATTCCTGACCTATTTTGTAGATGCAGAACAACAGACAGATAACCCAGAGGATTTAAAAGGAGTAACTTGGGAAGAAGTAAAAATAAATATGCGAAAATCAGTGGAGAATTATGTAAAACAGCAAATAAGTAACACATAAATAAACTTTCCACATAACCATTTCAGCTTAAAGAATTAGTCATTACAAATATGGAAAACCCAGTAATTATTTTAGGAGCTAACAGCATTGGAGCTGTGGCATTAGATATTTTCAAGAGAAATAACGTCATTGTTTATGGTTTCTTGGACGACAATAAAGCCTTACACGATACTCAAATCGACGATATTCCTGTATTAGGAGCAACAGATGATGAAACCTTCACGACTTTATTAGGCAAAAAATGTGAGGCTTTTGTAGCAATGGACGAGCAAAAAGTGCGTAAAAACTTAGTGGAAATGCTCAACGAAGACCGCAAAGTTCAACCTATCAATGCCCTTCACGACAGTTCAATTATTGCTGATACCGCTGCTATTGGTCATGGTAATTTATTTGCAGCAGGCTCTATTATCAATCCCAATGCAACCGTAGGAAACCACAATATTTTGCATAGCCGAGTGGTAATTGACTCCAATGCAACCATTGGCAACTATGTCCAAATCGGGGCAGGAAGTACCATCGGAGCAGGAGCAGTTATTGAAGACAATGCTTTTATCGGTACAGGCGTAACCATTGTAGGAGGTGTTAAAATCGGAAAAGGAGCTAGAGTTGGAGCAGGTTCGGTAGTCATTGAAGCCGTTAAAGCAAGAGAAACCGTGTTCGGTAATCCAGCGAAGAAAGTGTAAGAATGATTTCACTACTCGTATAAAAATACTAGCCAGTGTTAAGTGAAGTCATTCACCCATAAAAAAGTCCAAGTGTATTACTTGGGCTTTTTTTATACCATGAGCCGAATAATTCCGCTATTCGGCTCATATTTTTGCTATATTTGAGCCGAATACGTTAATTAATCGGCTCATGATGTATAATTGGCAATTGGAAGGCTGGCCCAAATTTGAATATGACCTCCGCTTACACGAAGAAGCGGATAGGCAATTCTATGCTTTAGCAGGGCAAAACTCAGGTATTGTACAGCTTTTAGTACAAGAAGAAAAAACGGCATCTATCCTTAATTTATTGGTAAAAGAAGCGATGAAGACTTCTGCAATTGAAGGCGAATTCATCAATCGAGAAGATGTTATGTCTTCTATCAAAATAAATTTAGGGTATAACACCAATACGCAATCGGTAAAGGATAAGCGTTCCATCGGAATCGCACAAGCCATTGTAAACTCTCGTGAACATTTTAAGGAGGAACTAACCGAAGAAATGCTTTTTGACTGGCATCGTTCGCTAATGCTAGGAAGTGATAGGATTCATGCAGGAGTTTGGCGAAGTCATACCGAACCTATGCAAATCATTTCTGGAGCAATTGGAAAAGAAAAAGTACATTTTGAAGCTCCCCCTTCCAACCTTGTTCCTGAGGAAATGCGACGATTCATTCACTGGTTTAATCAAACACAGCCTCAAGGAGAACAAGCCCTGCCCAATGCTTTGGTGAGGGCTGCGTTAACACATTTATATTTTGAAAGTATTCACCCATTTGAAGACGGCAATGGACGTGTAGGCAGAATTTTAGCGGAAAAAGCATTATCTCAACAGTTACAAATGCCAGTGTTGTTGAGTCTTTCTACGACGATTGCTACCGATAAAACGAGTTATTATGAAGGATTGAAAAAGGCACAACGAAGTTTAGCAGTAAACGACTGGATTCGATATTTTGGACAAGTGGTCATTGAGTCGCAAAAAGACTTTTCTAAGACAGTTGCTTTTACAGTAAAAAAAACAAGGCTATTGGACAAAATCAGACCGATTGTGGATGCAAAGCAACACAAGGTTATCTACAAAATGTTGCAAGAACCTGAATTTGAAGGAGGTATGAACGCTCGAAAATATCAGTCTATTACCAAAACATCCAAAGCGACTGCCACCAGAGACTTAGCAGATTTAGTTCATAAAAACATCCTCATCCAATCAGGTGGTGGACGAAGTACAAGCTATCAGGTAAATTTGGATGTTTTCTAAACACTCATGAGCCGATTAACTCAACTAATCGGCTTATGAGGCTAGTTAGTTTTTGATCTACTTACACTAGAATACTAAAATAGTACCACTTAACGTTTAATAAGTTATAAAAATTAAATCTCTCGTGTGTCCTATGAAACTAGCTTATAAAATCCTACTCGCTCTCATTTTCACTATCTTTTTTTCTCAATATTCAAAAGCTTGTATGTGCGGGGGAGGCGGATTCCGTAATCCTTTGAAAACACTGGAAAATACCAAAGAATTTGCTCTCATTGCCTTGGTCAAAGTAACAGGTGAATACGATTTACCAAAAGAAAATAACACGATGACTAGCACAACGGGAGTTCTAAAAATTGACATTCTGGAATTATTTCAGGGAGAGCCTGTCAATCAAATACTTGAGGGGGACAAGTACTCCTCTTGTGATATGGGAGTATCAGTGGGAGAAGAATGGATTATGTTAGGACATTATGTAAATGGACACATTGTAGTACATCTATGTGGTGGGAATCAACGATACAGAGAAGCGAATGGACTTAGGCCCTGGAAAAGTGATTTTGAGCTACTAAACAAACTTAAACTATTATATAATCATCAGGATGCCAAAGCTGTAGATGGTAAAAAACAAGCATTTTATACGAATGGGAAACTTGAATTCGAGGAAGAATATCAGAACGGAATGCGTAATGGAAAAAGAATAATCTGGTATCCGAATGGTTTAGTATATTGTAGGCAGAATTATGTTAACGGACTAATTGATGGAAAGTCAGAGTGGTTTTATCCTTCTGGTCAGCTTTCAAACGAAGACTACTACATCAAAGGAAAACCTTCTAACAGCTCAAGAGTTTACTACGACACCACTGAACATCCCATTGATGATCCATTTTTTTTGCCAAAAAATATGACATTAGATTCATTAAAACAGATATATCATAAAATTCAGACTTATTCCGAAACGGTTTATAACTCGGAAGGAGAACAAATTCTCTTCAGGATATATAAAAGAACAGGGCGAATAAATTGGGAAAGAATAAGCTACCCTCAATTCTATAGTACGACTTGGATTTCATACTATCACAATGGCTCTGTTAAGTCGATTCAATATTATAAAAATAACTGTAACTATGGACATTATCAATCATACACTACTGATGGACTGCCTAATAGTAGCTGGGACTATGACGAATGTGGCAATATCATTCCGCTAAGTATCATAAAAGGTGACCCCCACAAAGAATGGGAAAACAGCTCTTTTGACTGAGCTTATGTAGCATAAGTCTCGATACAAAATTATGAATTCAAGTACTTAACAGTTACATAAGTTCCTTAACGTATTCAAATACTATGTCCTAAACCACCAATCACTCCAAGTAGTGATTGGTGGTTTTTATTTAACTACTGAATCAACTTGATTTACAGAAATATCAACCTATTTTAGGCAAGGACACTCATTAACCCTAAACTCTTCACTCCTAAGCTCCTTTACTCCTCCTCTTCCTTACTTTTCTTCACTTGTTTGGGAGCTTCGTAAATAAGTTTTCCTTTATTGTCTCGCTCTTGTAAAAGCACTGGTTCGTATTTCTCAAACTTATCTTTGGCATGTTGCGTTTCTTTTTTCAAACGTCCCATTGCTCCAAATTGGTGATATTCTTTCCAACGTCCAACCTTCACGCTATCATCAAAACGCCCTTCTTCTTTTAGCTGTCCGCCCTCATAAAAAGAGCGATAATCGCCTGTCACTTTCCCATAGGACACAGGAATTACTTCTTTAATTTTTGTTTCAGCCTTATCGTAATAGCTTAAACGTGAATCGGCAGGGAAGCCGTTTTTATAGCGTTCTTTCGTCAATAAAATAAATTCTTGGTTGTAAGTTTCCCAACGTCCGTCTTTTACTCCTACGTTAAAAAAGCCCTCTTCCACCAATTCATCATTTACATATTTTGCGTAAGGGCCATGACAAATTTCGCCATAGTTTTTATCTTTTCTTGGCGTATTGGTAATTCGGTGCATCTTTGGGTCATACCACCAAACTTCTTTAGCGTAAATACTCGGCTCGGCTTCATCGGGGTCACGGAGGACGTTGATTTCTTCAATGGTCAACCGTACGCCCGTTCCATATTCTCCAATACGACGTTCAAACTTAATGCCTTCGTACTCGTATTTAGGCACTTTTTTCTTGACTTTTTTGGTTTTCGTGCGAGTTGTTTTTAATCCCAAATCATTCGATAAATCAGAGCCAAAGCCTGTTAATTCGTCTTTAATCCGCTTTGCTTCGGCTTTATTATTTTTAAAGTCTTCTTTAACATCTTTAATTGTCTTCTTGGCATTTTTGACATTGTCTAAAATATCAGTCTGAATTAGGCCACCCAAAATCCCTTTCGATTTTGCCGAAGTATCGGTTTTGGGCTTGGCATTGGTCTTAAACTCATCATTTTGAGCAAAAGCCAATTCTCCAAAAAGTACAAATAAGAGGGTAATTATTATGGATAAACTTTTCATTTTTGACACATATTCAAAGGCTTACTATTACTTTTGTAAACGAATAAGCCGTTGTTTTATTTTTGGTTAATAAAATGATTGCCTTTCAACATTAAGCGAAAACAAATTTGCTCATAAAATTGAATAAACGACAGATATAACGTTAAAAATATAGCTATTCGCTCACAAGAAATGGAAAAAAACGCTAAAATTTATATTGCAGGTCACCGTGGCATGGTTGGGTCTGCCATTCACCGCAAATTACAACAAGAAGGTTACACCAATTTTGTGGTTCGTACTTCTAAAGAACTTGACTTACGCAATCAACAAGCGGTGGCTGATTTTTTTGAAGCCGAAAAACCTGATTACGTTTTTTTAGCAGCAGCAAAAGTAGGTGGTATTGTAGCCAATAATACCTATCGTGCCGACTTCTTATACGAGAATTTAGCGATTCAGAACAATGTTATCCACAGTGCTTACAGTGCAGGTGTGAAGAAACTAATGTTTTTGGGTTCATCTTGTATTTATCCAAAATTAGCTCCACAACCGCTTAAAGAAGAATACCTGTTAAGTGGCTTTTTAGAGCCTACCAACGAACCTTATGCAATTGCTAAAATTGCGGGTATCAAAATGTGTGAGGCTTACCGAGCTCAGTATGGTTGCGATTTTATTTCAGCCATGCCAACCAATTTATACGGGCCAAACGATAATTATGACTTGCAAAACTCACACGTTTTGCCAGCGATGATTCGTAAATTCCATGAGGCAAAAACTAATGGCACACCGTCTGTGACGCTTTGGGGAACGGGTTCGCCTATGCGTGAATTCTTACACGCTGATGACCTCGCTGCCGCTTGCTTGTACCTGATGGAAAACTACAGTGAACCAGAATTGGTAAACGTAGGAACAGGAACGGATGTAACCATCAAAGAACTTGCCGAAACGGTAAAAGAGGTAGTTGGTTTTGAAGGAGAATTAATTTGGGATACGAGCAAGCCAGACGGAACGCCTCGTAAATTGATGGATGTTTCTAAACTTCATGCCGCAGGTTGGCAACATACCATCGAACTAGCTGATGGCATTGCGTTGGCTTACCAAGATTTTCTTGAAAATCATAATACCTTGCGTCTGTAATATGGAAAAAGAATGGTTTAGTACTTGGTTCGACTCGCCTTATTATCATATTCTTTACAAGAACCGTGACGAAGAAGAAGCTCAGGCATTTATGACAGCTCTTTCCAAATTTTTACATTTTAAGCCAGAACACCGAGTAATGGATTTGGCGTGTGGAAAAGGACGACATGCGATTTTCTTGAATCAATTAGGTTTTAATGTGGCTGGACTAGACTTATCTCCTCAAAGTATCGCTCATGCCAAACAATTTGAACA
>JALRIJ010000187.1 GCA_023255485.1 Flectobacillus sp. | reverse complement strand
TAGTTTCTCCGTATTCAATCATTTCCGAAACCGCATCAGGACTTAAATCGGCATTGGCTATTAGGTCAAGCCGAAACTGTCCGAGTTGAACATCACCGCTTTTTTTACTAATGTCTTCAAAATTAAGAATCTCGTAAGGAACCTGAAACTCCGTTGCTACAGGTATCGCATAGGTGTGTAACACCACAATATTGGCATCTAATCTTTTCGCAAGCATTCCCGCATAACGGGACGCATGGGTTGAATTATCGCTAAAATCAGTCGGGAAAAGAATTGTTTTTTTCATAGGTATTCATTTTTTAGTCTAAAAATGCTAGGCTTTCACAACGAGTTTAATAACCTACTATTTCAGAAAACTTCATCCGCAAGTTTGCTATCTAAGTGATACACATCATTTCTGAAATGTAACAATTCGTTATCATCTACCCAAGCAGTAAAATAGACAATATAAACAGGAACGGTAGGTATTATACGAATACCTATTTGCGTGTCTGTTTCCAAGATTTGATCTATCCGTTCTTTGCTCCATGCCTTATTATTTTGCGATAAATAATAAGCAAGCCACCTCGGATTTTCGACTCTTATGCAGCCATGACTGAAAGCCCTATTCGTTTCTCCAAACAAACTTTTTGACGGTGTATCGTGTAAATAAATGTGGTAGTTGTTGGGAAACATAAATTTCATCTTGCCCAAGGCATTACTTTTCCCTGGCTTTTGACGAATATCAAAAGGAACATTTCCTTTGTAAGAAGCCCAATTAACCTGGCTTGGGTCGATTCGTGTTGAACCCGAAAAAACCTCCATATTATTGTTTGTCAAATAATTAGGATTCTTTTTAAGCCTTGGTAACATCTCATTCCTTACGATACTTGTGGGTACACCCCAATAAGGATTTAAAATCACTTGAGATAAATTTCCTCTGAATATACTCGTTTTTCTAGCCGCCTTTCCGACTACCACTTTAGTGCTCCAAATAGGTTTCCCTGCCTCAAAAACATGTAATGTAAAAGCAGGAATATTGACAAGAATATACTGTTTCTCAAGTTGAATAGGAATCCACCGAAGGCGTTCCATGTTGACCATCAACTGTTTAATCCTAAATTCAATCGGTTTATTCAACTCGCTGATGGTCTTCTGATTGATTGTTCCTGTTTCTGCAATGCCCATTCGATGTTGAAAAATCTTCAAGGCTTGCGAAAGAGCATCGGTAAAAACAGGGGGTTGGTCATTTCCTCTAAAATCACCTGTTAATGTCAAATAGCGTTTGATTTTACTGAAAGAAGAATCCCTCAGCCCTACAGCTACTTGCTTTTTACTAGTTTCAATAAAAGGAAAGCCTCCCTGTTTTTGGATGACACGGTACTGTTTTAATTTTATCCTTAGGCGGATATAATATTGATTGACAGGTTCTTGTAAGTTTTTGCACAACTCAGACGACACTAATGAATCAAGCAAGATTTGGTAGTCTTTCTTTTTTCTAGGAATAAACCACTCAAGGTCTGAAGCCTTTTTGGTTGTACCGCCATATACTTTATGAGCATAGTCAAAAAACTTAATCGTTAGTAATACATCCAGTTGTTGAACCTGTTTTTGGGATAATAGTTGTTCTTTCGGGGCGGAATCAAACGCATTCATCAGCGAATCCAATAGTTTGCTGTTTAAGCTTTTATCGTCAAAATCAAGGCTATAACCTTGCAGTTGCGTATAAAAATTGGTAGCTCCACAGGTGATTCCTTTCGTATTAAACCAACCCAATTGGTAATTTCTCCGACTATAAAAAGTATGCACTTCCTTTGAAGTGAGCGTAGAAGAAGCTTCTTTTTCTGACAAAGCCATCATCAGGTTGCTATCGAGGACCATGGCTGTAATTTTAATAGGAATATCCGTTTTTACCGTTGCCTTTGGCTCGCTCTTTTGACAAGCCTCACACAAAGAGATAAACAGGAATAGAGGTACACATAATAGCCTTTTATACGGTACTATAGATGTAGAGTAAACTTCCATTGGCAAGCACAGGAATTACCTGCGGAATAAGTTTTTGTGGTATGGCAGGACAGCCATAACTACGCCCAAGTCTGCCGTGTTGTTTTATAAAATCAGTACTCACATAGTCGGCTCCATGGATGATAATTTCTCTTCTTCGAGCATTATCATTGATGCCTCTTTGTAAGCCAAAAAGTAATAAAGCGGACCCATGTTTGGGACTTATTATTTTATCCCCAACCAAGTAGAATCCTGTGCTGCTTTGGTGGGATTCTAAATCATTAGAAAAGCTTTTCGCAACGTTTTCCCCCGATTTTTTGCCATGAGCAACCAAAGTAGAAAAGAGTAACTTCTTCTGTTGAAGGTCAATGACAAAAAAACGTTCTACACTCGAGGGCAACGAAAAATCAACAATCGTAATGATTGGCTTTGTCGGATGGAACTCATGAAAGCCCTTGAGCGATGCTCGAAAGGCTTCGTACTTGACAATTCCTTTGAGCTGGCACGCCTGAAATAATTGTTGTGCCTCATCTACTTGCGGTGTAGGTGGTGTAACTAGCTGAAAATTCATTAACAACGAAAATAATTGAAGGAAGATTAGCATGTGTTATGGTGTTTGAATGTACAACCTGATAACGTTAATCTTACAATAATCATTACTTAAATGTTAGTTACTTTCGAGTAATAGGTGAATTAAGCCTTTTACGGTATAATGATTGGCATTCAGTAACTCTAACTGAGCATTGAGTAGTGTTCGTTGTACGTTACTGATGTCTTCAAGACCATGACTTAATACTTCTTCATAGGTATCCGCAGCTACTTGTTCGCCATAATTACAGGAGTCTAAAATCGCTTTTCGGTCGTTTCCTGTGAGAGCCGATTTTATGTCCATCCAGATGCGATAGATATTGCCCGAAAGTTTTCTTCCTTCGTCAGGTAAGCCACCTAAACGATAAATCTCGTGGGTGAGTCCCAATTTATTTTCTTGACTAATGTATTTGCACTGCGAAAAGAAAGTCTTTAAATCTTCCTGGTCGGTTTCCTGCTCTGCTGTTTCGTAACCAATCATTCGCTCGTTATTAATGACCAGCAAAGAATTTAATAGGTCTATTGACTTTAGATTATCCATTTATCGGAAGGTTTATGTTGTTCTTTCTTCATTATCACTCGTTTAGGTTTTCTTCGGGCTGTTCTGTGTTCTGGTTGATATTCCTACAGTCCTAAGTTGCCTGACAGTAATAAAATAGCGAATAATGAAAGTACTTTTTTATGATTAATATGTTGTAAAGTTGCTCAAAAGCAAGAAGATATATATTACACAATCTTGGAAAAAAGTTATAGGATTCACACATTGTCTAAATCCATTTTTCTTTCTACTTCTAAGTCATATAATTGCTTGGCCAATTCGGTGTATTCTTTCGAGAACTCAGAAATTTCGGACTCGGTTTTGGTTTCGATATTGATTACTGCATTATTAGCAGACTCGTTTGAGGAAACCAATTCGTTTATCTTTAAGTGCAACGAACGTGAAAACTTATTGAAAGCTTTTTGAATAATAAAAAGACTTAAAAAAGTAATGGATAAAATGACATCCCCAATCATGGCGTGAATATCTTGAGCAAAAAAGCCTTCGTTGGTAAACCAATAAAGTACAACACAGAGAGCACAAGTGAACGTGATAGAATTACCTAAAACGATGGTTGCTATAGTCGTTAATTTTTCAAAAACAACGTCTACATGCCTAATAATTCTTTCCATAATTAATTGAATTTAAGACTATTAACAATTAAATAAAAAAGAAGCAAGCCCCCTGAAATGCTAGAAGATTTTAAAAACACTCTCTACAATTATAAAGAGTGTTTCTGTACCATCTAACCCTGTTAAACCACTTTAATTCAAATATCGTCTTAAAATCCACGCTGTTGCTTTGTGATTTTGTAGAATGCCTGTTAAGAAATCCGTTGTTCCTGTATCTTTATTTTTACTTGATTCGTCAATGTCTTTTCTTAGTTCGATGATGACAGTATCGTAATCATGAAGTAATTCTTTCATCATATCCTTCTGATTGGGATACGCATCGGGGTTTTCCTTTAATCTGGTAAGATCCATAAATTCCTTCATAGTACCAATGGTTTTACTGCCCAATTGGTTGATTCGCTCAGCGATGGCATCAATCGTTATTTCTAAGCCACTATACTGTTTTTCAAAAAGCTTATGGAGCTCCATGAAGCTCTCTCCCGAAACATTCCAGTGAAATTTTCGGGTTTTAATATAGAGTACCATTTCGTCAGCTAAAAGAATGGCAAGAAGGTGTACGTTTTTATGTAAGTGTTTATCGGAAATTCCAATTTCTGGTTTCATCGTATGGTTGTTGAAGTGTAATTCAATGAATAAATTAGCTTAGCACTGTTTCGTCTGCCTTAATACACCAGAGTAATTCTTTTACGAAAGCTTCGGCAAATCCGTCTGCTTGCATTTTATCGCTTGGTACGCCCAATGCGTTATAGGCACTAGTCACGTTAGCCACATGAAACGTTTCAGTAATGGTCCACGCTTTTATCTTCCAAAGAATAAACTGCAAGGCTACCAAGGCTTGTGCTCCTCCATGAGGGCCAATCGAGACGGTAGCAATAGCCACAGGTTTGTGTCGCCACTCTTCGTAAAGTAAATCGATGGCATTTTTTAAACTAGCAGGAAAACTACCATTGTATTCGGGCGTAACGATGATGATGCCCTCAGCCGCTTTAATTTTTTTGGCAAACTGAAGAGCCTGAAAACTAGGGTCTTGCTGATATTTTAGGGGTGTGTTAAATAGCGGAAAGTTACATTTTTGCAAATCCAAAATTTCAGCTTCGGCCAACTGATTCGCTACTAGGTAGTTTTCAAGATAAAGTGCTACTCGATGGCTGTTGCGGTCGGTGCGGATGCTAGACGAGATGATGACGATTTTAGGCATAGCTATCCACTGACCCCGACAAAGTGGCAATTCCCTCGTGAACGGCTACGCCTATTTAGGCGGCATTCAAGAGCGGCTCCCACTTGAGGGCGTTCTGAATATCGGCTTGGATTTGCTCACTTGTTTGTGGTACTATTTCTGAATTAGTCATGTGCTTAAATGTCCATTTGTAATAGCATTATTACCTTACAAAGGTCACCTTTTGTTCATCAGCAAGTGTTACATAACCTTTTCAAAAACTTATGAAATTCACACAATTGAGCATTTTACATTCGTTCCATGTACCAACCAAGCTGTTTTTTAATATGTTGATACTTAAATATTCTGTCGATAATGCTTTCTAACCGTAAAAAAGACGTTTCACTTTTTACCACATAATCGCTTGCTCCGTGGTGCATACAGTCAACGGCTACCTCAATTTTATCTTGTGAAGACAAGATGATTACAGGTATTTTCTGGTCGTATTTTTTGATTTTATCCAAGGTTTTCATCCCATTCATTGCCTCTTTTTCGATGCTATCGAGGTAATAATCCAAAATGACAATCGTTGGATTTTGATGAATTTTTTTGATACAGCTCTCCCCTGTCGAAAACGTTTCTACGGTAAAATCACTGTGGTGGGTAAAATCTATTTCCAAGGATTTGAGAAACAGGGCATCATCATCGACCAAAAAGATGGTCATTTTTTGATTATCATTCATTTTTTGTGGTTTTTAATTTTTCTAATTCTTCTTTTAACTCTTCGCAAGCTTGCCCGCAGGCATTTTCAAGCTGGTAAACTAAATCGTGAATTTCTACTGATAGTTGTTGGGACACAGCATATTCCTGTACTTGCCTTGCCATTTTCTCAAAGTTGGATTTTATACCCATAATAGCAAAAGAGGGAATCATTTTGTGGACAGCCGTTCCAAGCATAGCCCAGTCTTTATCTTCCAAACTCTGCTTCATTGATGAGATTAGCGATGGTGTTTGGTCTAAATACAGGCTAATCATTTCCATAATCAGTACTGGATTAGCCTTTGTTCGCTGAATAAGATAACTTAGGTCTGTGTACTTAATCTTCTCCGTTTTGATTTCTTTTTCGGACGCAAAACTTTTAACTAAACTAACAATTTTACTGTATAAGAAACGGTCATCGACAGGTTTTGCGATATAGTCGTTCATACCTACTTCTTTACACTTAGCTAAATCAACTGTTGTGACATCGGCTG
>JALRIJ010000186.1 GCA_023255485.1 Flectobacillus sp. | reverse complement strand
CGCTGAAGCCCTTTTTTGCAGTTGATTAGTCCATCTTCATCACTAAGCCCATTGCGATTACCTGAGAAGGTAATCAGGTTTTTAATTCCTGCTTTGGCAGCTTTCGGAATTAAATCTTCATACAAAGCGACTAGTGCATCGTGATTTTTCAGGTCATTAAAGCACGAAGTTAACCCCATACCGTTGCCCCACTTGTTACCTTCTGGCCAACCGATTGCTGCTGTAAGATCGTACTTTTTCATGATTTCCCACTCAGAAGGTCCCGTTAGTTCAATCGACTGCATGCCTATTTCTTTGGCGGCCTTGCATAAATCCTCAAACGGAATCGAATCATAACACCAACGACAAGCCGAATGATGAACACGTCCCTTTAAACCAGAACCCATTTGAGTATCGGCAGCTTCCAGACGATTGGTGAGCGAAGATGCCAAGAAGGTAGCTGTAGCAGCTGCAACCGTTTTTTTCATGACTGAACGACGAGATAATTGGTTTTCCATAATGTTAATTGTGCCGTTTTATGACTAAATAATAACTTCTATTTTCACTAATTCATATAGGAAAATTACCATTTAATATTGATACTTTAAAGCTGGTTTGAAGGGTAAAATACGATTAATTATCTTTTTTTAAGAATTAGGCTCTAAACATCCTGTGCAAACACTTGTACTACTTCCTAATTAGCAGAATTGGGTACGAGTAACGAGATTTGATTCACTGCTAAAAATTCAATAAGTAGGTAGTTTAATTCCTGTTTTACATCATTCAGCAAGGCAGCTCCATTAGAATTGGTATTAAAGACAATCGTGATTTCGTAAAATCCGTCTCCAATGCCATCAAATCGTACACTACCTCGGTCGTTTGGATACAATTGAGGGTGTTCAGCAAGCAGTGTTTGAACAAAATCCGTGAGTTTTTTTATTTGCTCACTGGATGTTTCCTGCGTCAATTTTAAGATAATTTTTCCTTTTCTAAATTGGCGTTGCGTTAAGTTTTCAATCGCTTGAGCCGTAATTAGACGGTTCGGAACGGTTATTAAACTACCATCGGGGGTACGCAAACGGGTACTTCTGAACCCTATTTTTTCCACTTCGCCATTTAGTTTATCCCCCTGAATAGTATCGCCAATAATAAAGTGTGAATCCAGTAAAATCATCACCGAAGCCAACAGATTTTCTAAGGTTTCACGAGCAGCCAATGCAATAGCCAAACCGCCTATCCCCAAACCTGTTACTAAAGCCAAGACATCCACATGGAAAACAATACCAAGAATAGCCAAAAAGGCAATCAAACAAATCGTCACTACGACTAAATCCTTGATAAAAGGAATAAAAAGTTCGTCCAATTTGGTGGTGGATTGATTGTTTGCAGCATGACTACTGGCGTGTTCCAGAAAAACCAGTGTAATAAATATGGTAAGTCTAATTGCAACCCAAGCAACAGAACTAATCAACAAAAGTTGAAAACAACGCCAGACAACCATCAAAACTCCAAAATCATTTACTGAAGTAAGCTTCCATTGAACGGGTGGATGTAACTGACTAAAAGCTATATAAAACGTAATCAGCACTAAACAAGACTCAACGGGTTTGCGGAGCAAGTCAACGCACGTATTCAGCGGAACATTATTTTGACGAACAAAGAAATAGAGTCGTTTACTGATTAACGTTGAAATTAAACGCTTCAGCAACAAACCTGTAACCAAAATGCCAACACACCAAAAGTAATCAAGCAGTGTATTTTCAAATAGTTGATAAGTAGATAATTTCATAACTCAAACATGTATTTTGGGCAAAGATACTCGACAAGGCGTTTATGTTGAATGAAGTCCGTATCTTTGGTTAATTATTTATGATTAAAAGCCATGAAGTTAGCAATAGACTTAGGCAATACCTTTGCCAAAACAGGACTCTTTGACGAGGATACCCTTCTTGAAATCCATTGGAAACTAAGTTTAGATGACTTGGCGGCCTACGTTCAACGAGTGAACCCTGAGTATATGATTATCTCATCGGTTAGTTATTCTTTCGTCGAACTCCTTCAACTTTTTAACGGAGTAAAGGCCGAAATCGTATTTCTTAATAGTACAACCCCTTTGCCCATTGTCAAAAACTACGATACTCCTGATACTTTAGGAGCAGATAGACTAGCTGCAGCAATTGGAGCAATGGCTTTATACCCAGCACAAAATAACGTAGTTATTGACATGGGAACTTGCATTACTTATGACTTGATTGATGCTCAGCATATCTTTCAAGGAGGCATTATTTCTCCCGGTATGCAAATGCGTTTTAAGGCAATGAATACTTTTACAAAACGTTTACCGTTATTAGAAGCACCAAGTGAAACACCTGCTTTGATTGGAAAAAGTACGACGACGGCTATGCAAAGTGGTGTAATGAATGCTTTAGTAGCAGAAATAAACGGACTTATAGAGCAGTATCGTAGTGATTTAACAAAAATTAACGTCATTTTCTGTGGTGGTGATGCCACATTTTTTGCAAACCGCATAAAATACCCGAACTTTGTAGTTCCAGAATTGGTACTGATTGGACTTAACCGAATTTTAGATTATAATGTCAGACGCAACAAATAGATTACCTTATTGCTTTTTTTCAAGCTTCTCAGGTCTAAAAACACCTTTACTATTCATTTTTGCTTTAGTAAATTTATTTTTTAGTAACACCAGTATAGCCCAAGAAACCAATTCTCCTTTGTCCTTCTATGGTATTGGCGAAATTAATACAGAAGGTACCGCTATTAATGCTGTATCAGGAGGTTTAGGTGTAGCCAATTCAAACGGTATTTATATCAACAACTTAAACCCTGCCACACTTGCTCGTAATCGTTACACTGTTTTTGAAATGGGTGTAAATATGGAAGGTAAAGCAATGCAAAATAACGAACGCCGCTCGAACACCTTTGGTGGTGCTCTAGCTCCTATCACCTTGGCGTTCCCGATGTCACCAAAATGGTCAATGTCATTAAGTTTGCGTCCTGTATCTGGCATTACGTATGGGACATTTTCATCTCATAAACTAAAAATTACGGGAGAGGATAGTATCATTACCACTTATTCGGGTAGTGGTGGACTCAACAAAGCTGTAATCTCTAATGGCTATAGAGTATCAAAAGATATGTACCTTGGTCTTGAAACAGGCCTTCTTTTTGGGGTAATCAATAAAGATATTTCTACACAGAATTTGACCGATAACCAAAGCTACTTGGTTAAACTTGCTGACCGCAGCAACTATTCTGGTTTTCAGTGGAAACTGGGTTATTTATGGAGACCAAAAATTTCAAAGAATTATTTCTTAAATATTGGAGCAACAGCCGAATTGAGTCAAAATGTGAATGTAACAAGATCTATTGAAATACAGACGTACTCTTCATCGGGTATTTCTAAATTAAATGCAGATACACTATATCGTAACCCAGACTTAACAACCACCCTACCTTCTACTTACCGTATTGGTGTAGCCTTAGAAAGACCAGGGAAATTAAATGTATCGTTAGATTATTCGATGACCAAGTGGAACGAATTTAAAAATACAGAAGGGAAAAATGATAATTTGAGCAACAGTTACAAAGTAGCTATTGGAGCAGAATACATTCCTGATTTTGAAGCGTTAAATGGTTACTTCAAACACGTAATGTATCGTGCAGGAGCTAGTTATACTCAAACTCCTTATTCGTATGCAAACGGAGCAAAATTAAATGACATGAATATTTCGGTAGGAGCTTCCTTCCCATTGCGTAATATTTCGTATTTGAATTTATCTCTCGTGGCAGGTAAAAGAGGAACGTTAGCCACCAATGGCGTAGAAGAACAATATACTAAAATTGTCATTGGCTTTACCTTAGGAGACTTCTACTGGTTCCGTAAACCAAAAATTGACTAGTTTTTACAGACATAACCGCTATTAACCAAAGACGTAGAATAAGACTTAACTCCTATTCTACGTCTTTTCAGTATAGTCAAATCAACCATTCCGATGACATTAGCTAGATTATATCACAGCAAAGAACTTCCTTTTTTATCTGTCCTGATAGCTCTATGTTTAGTTGCCTGCCGTGAGGAAGAAAAGCCAACGGTAAAACAAGAATACAAAGGTCCTGTGTCTGAGTTATATGGCGTTACCTTGACCTACAGCGATTCTGCCAAACTGGTCGTAAGAATGTCTACTGAAGCTCAATTAACCTTGATGAGTCAGGATAAAGTGTATCCGAAAGAAGTACGAGTATTTTTCTTTGACAAAAACGGGAATAATACCACTACCCTACGAGGAGATTCGGCTCGTTTTATTAAAGCAAAAAATCAATATCACTTAATGGGACGTGTCTTGATTAACAATCAAGTAAAGCATGAAACCTTAGAAACTGACGAAATTTTTTGGAGTCCCGATACCAGAAAAATTTATACGGATAAAGTCGTAGATGTAAAAACTCCAGAGCAAGTACTGCACGGTGTGGGTATGGATGCCAACCAAGATTTCACTGAATATACTCTTCGTAAAGTAAATGGGGTGGTAAGTGTCAACAACCTACCTAAATAAGCAAGACCCTAGCCCTCTTTTGCACATAATCTTTTCATCAACATGGAGCAAAAATATCCCTCACTAGAACAAATCTTTGAAGCCGCCGAACGTTTAAAAGGAGTTGCGGTACATACCCCTTTAATGGAAAACCTATTGCTTTCTGAGCGTTATGGAGCAAGTATTTACTTGAAGCGAGAAGATTTACAAGTAGTACGTTCCTACAAAATCAGAGGTGCGTATAACAAAATGGCTCGCCTTTCGGTAGAAGAACTAGCCAAAGGGGTTGTTTGTGCTTCTGCGGGTAACCATGCTCAGGGACTGGCTTATGCTTGCCAAAAAATGCAGGTAAAAGGCACTATTTTCATGCCTACTACCACCCCCAAACAGAAAATCAAGCAGGTTCAATTATTCGGAAAAGATAGCATTCAGATTATGCTCGTAGGCGACACCTACGACGATGCCTCGAATGCGGCTCTTCAATATTGTGAGGAAAATAGAGCAACCTACGTTCACCCTTTCGACGACCTTGATGTCATTACGGGACAAGGAACGGTTGGACTTGAGATATTTAAAGATTCTGATTTCAAGATTGACTACCTCATCCTTGCCATTGGTGGTGGTGGCGTTTCTGCGGGCATTTCAACCGTGTTTAAACAACTATCTCCTCATACCAAAATTATTGGCGTAGAGCCTGCGGGAGCGGCCTCTATGAAAGCGAGCATCGAAGCGGGACAAGTCATAGAATTGGAAAGTATCGACAAATTTGTGGATGGGGCTGCCGTTAAAAAGGTCGGCCATAAAACCTTCGAAATCTGCAAAGAAACGCTGAGCGATATTGTTGTAGTACCAGAGGGAAAAGTGTGTACCACCATTTTGGAATTGTACAACGAATCGGCCATTGTTGCCGAACCTGCTGGGGCGTTAACCATTGCAGCCTTAGACTTTTTAAAAGAAGAAATCAAAGGAAAAAACGTCGTTTGCTTAGTTTCGGGAGGGAATAATGACATTACCAGAACAGAAGAAATCAAAGAACGCTCTTTATTATACGAAGGGTTAAAACATTATTTTATCCTCCGTTTTCCACAAAGAGCTGGGGCATTACGCAACTTTTTGAATAATGTCTTAGGAGAAAATGACGATATTACCTTATTTGAATATCAGAAAAAGACCAACCGAGAATCTGGCCCCGTCTTGTTGGGAGTTGAGCTAAAATCTAAAGACGATTACGCCCCACTCATCGAGCGAATGCAAGCCCACAATATTGTTTATCAAGAACTAAACGAACAACCAGATTTATTTGCTGTGTTGGTGTAGGTTATGATTCGAGTTCCTTCCTTTATTCACGATGGCGAGTTTCAGTCTTTAAAGATTGAAGACATGACTTTTGTTGCCTATCGGAATCAAGACCCTCCCATGCGAAATCAGGTATTTTTTGAAGAACATACCTTGATTTTTGTACTGGAAGGGGAAAAGAAGTTTATCTCGGCAGAAAGAGAAATTCTAGTCAAAAAGGGAAATGTAGTTTTCATTCGTCGGGGTTACTACATGATTCAAGAAACCATTGATAATGAGTATCGTAGCTTGGTTTTTTTCTTTAATGAGAAATTATTAAAGGGTTTTGTAGCAGGACATTTT
>JALRIJ010000185.1 GCA_023255485.1 Flectobacillus sp. | reverse complement strand
GATTTTCTCCCTTGAATTACTTAATCAATATTCGAATTTCGGAGGCAATCAAGCTCTTGAGTAAAGAAGAACTAAGTTTAACGGATATTGCCTTAGAGACAGGTTTTTATTCTTCGCAACATTTTTCATCCACCTTCAAAAAACTAACAGGCTATACGCCCCGTGAGTTTAGAAAACTTAGAAGTTAGTACTTATGGATTGTTTAATCACGATTGACATCAATACTTCGGCTGTTAAAATTCATGCATTTGACATGAATGGTGGGTTGCTATGTGCCAAAAAAGGCTCTTACCCGACTTTTCACCCACAGCCCGATTATAGCGAACAAGACCCGGAACAAATTTTCATTACGACACTATTCATTCTTAAAAATTTACTTAACGAACATATTCATCCGAATCATTATCAGGTAAAAGCAATTTGTTTCAGTGCTGCGATGCACAGTGTTTTGGCAGTGGATAAAAAAGGGAATCCTTTGGGAAATGCGATTATTTGGGCAGATAATCGTGGCGTAAAAGAAGCTGAACTACTTAAAACGAGCGAATGGGCTGACAGCCTTTTTCAAGCAACAGGAACGCCCTTGCATCCGATGTCTCCTTTAGCTAAAGTCGCTTGGATTAAACATACCGACCCCGAACGCTTTGCCAAAACCGATAAATTTATTTCTCTAAAGGAATATGTGATCAAACAACTCACAGGCGAATACCTGATTGATTATAGCATGGCCTCCTCAACAGGCTTGTTTGATATCCATACCTTAACGTGGTATCAGCCTGCGTTATCGTTTGCAGGTATCAGCCCTGAACATCTTTCTACACCCGTGTCGGTTTTCTATGATGGATGTTCCCTAAAAAAAGAATATTGTTTTAGCTTAGGCTTGAGTTCGTCAACCAAATTAGTAATTGGGGCAAGCGATGGCTGTTTAGCCACCTTAGGTGCAGGAATAATCGGGTCAAACAATGCAACGATTACGATTGGCTCAAGTGGAGCAGTACGAGTTGCTGGACATCAAGTTTTATATGATGCAGATACCTATTTTTTCAACTACCTTCTTGCTGAGGGTTACTACGTATCGGGAGGGCCAAGTAATAACGGAGGTGTTGTATTCGAATGGTTTGCTCGTCAATTTGGTGATTTTTCGGGAGGCCTAGACTTTGAAGAGGTCGTTCAAGATTTGTTAAAAGAAGCCTCTCAAGTATCCGTAGGAGCAAATGGACTGCTTTTTCTACCTTATTTACTAGGCGAAAGAGCCCCCATCTGGAATGCGAATGCTCGTGGAATGTTTTTTGGGTTGAACATCAACCATCAGCACAAACACTTTGTCCGTGCTACAATAGAAGGAATTCTGTTTGAGATCTATAGCATTGGAAAAACACTCGAATCGCACCGAAACTTCGATAGTATTTACCTCAATGGAAGTTATGCTTCTTTACCCTTATTAGCTCAAATTTTAGCAGATATGTTTGGAAAAACACTCTATCTGAACAACCACAAAGACAGTGTTGCTCTTGGAACAGCCTTACTATGTCTTACGCAATTAGGCATCTTCAGTAGTTTAGAAGAAGCCAGTGCCACTGTACAATCGCAAGAAAGCTACTTACCCAACAGTCAAAATCATGCGACTTACGCTAAGTATTTTACCATTTTTGAACAACTGAGTACGAAGCTAAACAATGAGTTTGAAGCTATTGTAGCACTTCAATCAATCATATAAAATCATATTATCCCTTAAAAACACAAAATATGCAAATTGGAATTATTGGACTTGGCAAAATGGGTTTTAACCTTGCCCTAAATTTACAAAGAAACGGTTACGAAGTAGTTGCCAATGACGTAAACGCAGATTTTGTCCAAAAAATAGGCGAAGCAGGTATTAACACAGCAAACACCGTTGAATCACTTTGTAGCCAATTAGTAGGGCGTAAGGTCATTTGGTTAATGGTGCCTGCGGGTGAGATTGTGGACAAAGTCATTGAGTCGTTGCTACCTTTTTTACAAAAAAATGACATTGTTATCGACGGAGGAAACTCTAACTTTAAAGAGTCAAAAAGACGTTATGCGTTCTTAAAAGAAAAAGGTATCGACTTTTTAGATTGCGGAACATCAGGTGGAACATCAGGTGCATTAAACGGAGCCTGTACCATGATTGGTGGCGACAAAGAGGTTTTTGAGTATGTTGCGGAAGTATTCAAGAAGATTTCGGTTGAAAATGGCTCACTTTATACAGGAGCTGCTGGTAGCGGACACTTTACCAAAATGGTACATAACGGCATCGAATACGGTATGATGCAGGCAATTGCCGAAGGTTTTGAAGTATTTGAACATTCAGAGTTTGATATTGACTTCCAGAAAACAGCTAAATTGTTTAACCACGGTTCGGTTGTACGTAGCTGGTTGATGGAATTAACCGAAAGTGCCTTTTCAAAAGACCCTCACTTAGACAGTATCAAAGGCATAATGCACTCTTCTGGCGAAGGTAAGTGGACGTTGGAGACTGCTTTAGACCTAGGCGTACCGACCCCTGTAATTGCTCTTTCCGTGATGATGCGTTACCGTTCTCAAATGGCAGATACCTTCTCAGGAAAAGTAGTAGCGGCTCTTCGTAATGAGTTCGGCGGTCATGCAGTAGAAAAACACTAAAAAATGATGTTGAATTTTGAATGTTAAATGTTGGATTAAAGAAACAAGCCATTTATTCTTTAACTTAAAATTAATCACAAATAATTCTCTGTCAATACATTAGCATTTCTTTTATTATCCAAAAAATAAATCTTATGTCTATTTTCATCCTCGTTGTTAGCATTGCATTACTGCTCTTGCTCATTAGTGTTGGAAAACTTAATGCCTTTATTGCCCTGATTCTGGCAACACTGTTTGTCGGTATTAGCAAAACCATGCCTTTTACAGAAATCATTAATTCCCTTCAAAAAGGAATTGGCTCTACTTTAGGTTCTTTGATTTTGATTTTAGGTTTTGGGGTAATTTTAGGCAATTTGTTATCCGACAGTGGAGCAGCACAACGAATTAGCAACGTATTGATTCGCTTCTTTGGTGTTAAACACATCAAATGGGCGATGTTGCTAACAGGTTTTGCCGTGGGTATTGCCATGTTTTACAACGCAGGATTTGTGGTACTGATACCCATGGTTTTCGCCGTGGCTATCAGTACTAAACAACCCATCATTTACTTAGGAATTTCGATGGCAACAGCTCTTTCGGTGACACATGGTTTTTTACCTCCTCACCCTGGGCCCACTGCTATTGCGGTAATTTTCAAAGCAGACATCGGAAAAACCTTGTTATATGGATTAATCGTTGCCGTACCAACGTTATTAGTAGCAGGGATTATTTTTCCAGAATTCATTAAAAAAATCAAGGCAAACCCTCCTCAAGGCCTCTTTGAAAACAAGATTTTTGAGGAAAATACGATGCCTTCGTTCAGTATTAGCTTTTTAACAGCCCTTGTCCCTGTCTTATTAATGGCAATGGCTACAGGTAGCGAATTGGCTTTACATGAAAACTCAAGTATCAGACACTACTTAGCATTTATTGGTAATCCGACGATTTCTATGCTGATTTCCGTTCTTTTTGCCCTTTATTTTTTGGGTATTCGTCGAGGAAGAACAATGCAAGACCTAATGGACAAATCAGGAACAGCCTTGAGTTCTGCCACGATGATTATCATGATTATAGCAGCAGGCGGAGCATTCAAACAAGTATTAATTGATAGCGGTATTGGGAAAGATTTAGCGGGGGTGTTTGAGGGTTCAAGTCTTTCGCCCCTATTATTGGGTTGGTTAATTGCCACGATTATCCGTGTGGCCTTAGGGTCTGCCACCGTTGCTGGATTAACGGCCGCAGGTATTGTTCAGCCTTTAGTCGTGAGTACAGGAGTAAGTCCCGAATTGATGGTATTGTCTATCGGTGCAGGGAGTTTAATGTGTTCTCATGTAAACGACACAGGCTTTTGGATGTTCAAAGAATACTTTGGAATCAGTATCAAGGATACCTTCAAAACATGGTCTGTCATGGAAACAATAGTAGGAATAATGGGATTAATAGGCGTGTTGGTTTTAGACAAAATGCTGTAAACTCAACAAAAATAAATGAGCCAATTTTATATAGGAATAGACATTGGAACTACTGCTACCAAAGCGGTAGTATTTGATAGCAGTGGAAAAGTTGTTCGAGAGGTTTCTAAAGGATATGAAATGTATCATCCTAAAGCCGATTGGAGTGTTCAAAAGATTGATGAGGTACTGAGTGCGGTATTATCGTGTATTCAAGAAATCACCGAAGGAATTCAGCCCGAATTCATTAGTTTTAGTTCAGCAATGCAAAGTATTTTAATGATTGATGAACAAGGAAACCCTCTTAGCGATGCCATTTTATGGGCAGATAATAGAGCTTCTGGACTCGCTGAGTCATTAAAAAATAGTTCTTTAGGCAAGCAATTTTACCAACTTACAGGTATTCCAATTCATACGTTTTGCCCCATGACTAAAATTTTATGGTGGAAAGAAAACGAACCTGAGTTATTTGCAAAAAGCCACCGATTCATTAGTATTAAAGAATATATTTGGCACCACCTAACAGGCGAATATGTACTGGATTCGTCAATGGCTTCGGGTACGGGTTTGATGAATTTGAATACCCTGGATTGGGAGAAAAGTATTCTTGACCACCTACATATCACAGAAGCACAACTCTCCCCTATCGTCCCTGTAACGCATCGAGCAAAAGGAAAATTAGACGGTTATTTGTATATCCTAGGAGGTGGCGATGGGGCGTTGGCAAACTTAGGTTCGGGTGCAATGGAAAGGGGAAAAATGGCTCTAACAATTGGCACTAGTGGAGCAGTTCGTTTGCCCATTGAGAAGCCCTTTATAGATGCACAAATGCGAACCCAATGCTATCATTTAAAGGATGATCGCTATTTGGTATTGGGTGCAGTAAACAATGGAGCCGTGATATTGCAATGGCTAAAAGAGGCAATTCTGAAAACTGATATGTCTTTTGATGTAATGATAGAGGAAGCTAAAGATATATCGGCAGGTTCAGACGACTTGCTTTTTGTTCCTTATTTATTAGGAGAAAGGGCTCCCATATGGGATGCCTCCGCAAAAGGCTCACTCCTTGGCATTTCTATCCATCATACACAAGCACACTTGATTAGAGCAACCCTAGAAGGGATTCTATTTGGTTTATTAAGTATTGCCGAAATTTTGTTTGACAGTTCCGAAGAACGAAAAAAACACGTAGTGATGGCAAGTGGTGGTTTTGCCAAAAGTGACGTTTGGCTACAAATGGCTGCTGATATTTTTCAGATGGAAATTGTCGTCGCAGAAACAGTAGAAAGTGCCGCTTGGGGTGCTGTGATGCTTGGTTTTGAAGCACTAAAAATAACGTATGACATTGTCACTAACGAAGGGAAACATTTCGTACCCAATCCTGACAATCAAGTAGTTTACGAGCAGCAATTTTCTAAGTTTAAAAAGGTATATACGTGCTATCAAAGTTTGGCAGACTAAGTGGTAATGCAAAACTTTGGATGTTGAAGTTTGGATTTATTAAAATAGGTATAAGCCAATGTGTTATATACCTATTTTTAGTTTATGCTTTTTGTTGATTTACATATCCCAAAACTTGCTCTTCTGACAAGCCTGTGAGTCTAGCTAAATCAGCCACAGAAAGTCCTAGTAAAAGACCTTTAGCTAAGACTTCATATTTCTCCTCCATCTTTCCTTCTATTTTTCCTTCTATCTTTCCTTCTATCTTTCCTTCATCAAAAGCTGTATCAATTACTCCTTTCAAATCTCGATAAGACTTTAGGCTACTTGCACTCTCAGAGCTTTTGAGCTTTAACTCGTTTAAATCAAAATCAGCAAAGGAATTCACAAGCCTTGTTTTCATTAATATAGATATTTGAGACTGATTCCATTAGGGAGCGACTTAAGTCGCACCCTAATGGAATCAGTACTGTACCGAACTAATTACCAAATCATTATATACAAAAATAGACAATTCTTGCGAATCATCTATTTTCATTATCATTAAATAATTGTATCAATTGCGAAAAATTAAAAGGATACTTAATAAGAAAAAATATTATTTATGAAAATATATCATGTGACAAATATTTAAATGATGAAACTTTTGAAAAAATATTATTTTCACTAACTTCTAAAAATAAAA
>JALRIJ010000184.1 GCA_023255485.1 Flectobacillus sp. | reverse complement strand
GCCCCTTTTCTATTTCAGTAATAATCTTTCTTATCTGGTCGTAGGAACGCTTCGCTAAACCTACGACCAAATGGATAAGGTTAATAGTGATAGGGGTGATTTTATATTTTTTTTAGTAATTTCTTAAAATATCAATAACCTCTCAGAAAAAAGTCTTTTTCTAATTTCACATCGTCTAAATAATACGCAATGTCTTCATTTTCATCTAAATAGCCATTTGGTGGAATACTGAGAATTATCTTATTCCAAGGTTTCCAAACGTCTTTTAGAATGCCATTATTGGTTACCTCGTAGTGTTCTGATAGAGCTTTTTTACATGAATCTTTGTAATATTCCAGTAGATCTATTTGAAACTTTTGATTCTTTTTATTAATAGAATATAAGTCGAAACAAGGCAAACCATCTTTTATCCAAAATGTCCCAATAATCCTTTCAAACTTTCTTTTGAATTTTACCGTGACAAATAGATAATGATTGACTAAATGATTTGCCATTGCGTGAGGAAAATCTTTTTCTATTCTCAAAGCATCTGCCTTGATACGTTCTGCATCATACCAATATTTTGATTGATACTCTCCATTAGATTTTATTTCAAAATTAACTGTGTTCCATTCTGGGAGACTGTAATGATTGTTATTTGAATGTAATTCAGAAAAATATTTTTGAAAATCATCTATCAATAAATCGTACATTTCCATAAAATCATCCAAAGAGACATCAATTAGGCTATCATTTTTGTACATAGGAATACTTCCAGCAAATCCGTTTCTGTAATAGCCGTCAATTGACAGGTTATCAAAAACTATTTTAGATTTACTTACTTCCAATGTTTTATTAACTATTATTCTTTCTATTTCTATCTTATTCATATGGCTAATTTATTTATAATTAATTCGGAACCACTCCGTAAATAACGGTTGGAGCATTTCCAATTTTGTAAGAAACTATAAAGCTATCAGGTCTTGCACCAGTAAAGCTTCTTACCTTGTAAATCACTTCAATATTGGCTGTTGGGTTGATAGTTCTAAGCCTTTTGATTTCCCGTTCCATATTTCTCCAAGCACCACCACTATTTGAGGGAGAATTCATGGGCCAATAATTTATTTGCTCACTTGGTCCATTTGATTCGTTGGAGCCTTTTCTCTAACGCTATTTATGTCTTCACAAACAACGCTGCAATAATTGACACAAAAATATCACACAAAAGTGCTATTGACAAGCCGTACATTATCCATGAACTTTACTAAAGTTTAAAACTTGGATAAATCAGATGAAAAAGCTGCTATTTTTTACCCTTTCTTTATTCATACACATTGCTGTCTCAAAGGCTCAAATGGGCATAAACGCCACAGGGGACGCTCCAAATGCCTCTGCGATGTTGGATGTGAATAGCACGACGAAGGGCTTACTCCCTCCTCGAATGACTTCCACTCAGAAAAACGCCATTGCCAATCCTGCTGATGGGTTATTAGTCTTTGATACGAATACCCAAAGCTATTGGTTTAGGCAATCTGGAGCTTGGACGGAACTTCCGAAAGCAGGTAGCACTTCCAATTATTGGAGTTTGTCGGGAGCGGGTGGCAATGAAATAAAGAATACCAACACGGGCGGTTTTTGGTCGGCAAATCCTGTGGGATTACAGCAACCTAGTGATGACACCTCCAATCCTCCAACTGCTCCCGTGAGTGGAGCAGGAACTCGTTTGATGTGGATACCATCCAGAAGTGCGTTCAGAAGTGGAACTGTCACGGGTGACCATGCAACTGATTGGGATGCAGCCAATATTGGTCTTTACTCAGTAGCATTCGGGTTCAATGCCAATGCCTCAGGAATTGTAAGCAGTGCTTTGGGGGCTAATACCATCGCTTCTGGAAAAATCAGCACAGCTATGGGAGCCAATACCACAGCATTTGGAGATAGAAGTACAGCATTGGGGAACAACACCTTTGCAGGAGGTTATTCCAGCACCGCAATGGGAGATGGTTCCATTGCTTCGGGATACAGCAGTGTGGCAATGGGAGAACAGACCAATGCAGGAGGAGTAGCGGCTACTACAATGGGTTATAACACCGCAACAGCAGGGAGTTATAGTGTCGCAATGGGTAGTTATACCTTAACATTTGGGTCTAATACGGTAGCGATGGGCGACCATACAAAAGCAGTTGGCGTGAATAGTATTGCAACAGGTTCTTATACCGCCACCTTTGGTAATAATAGTGTTACAATGGGAGAAGGAACGATTGCACGCTCAAAAAACACCTTGTCAATTGGAGCATTCAACAATGACTACTATTCATCCAACTCTACTGACGTAAACCGTTTTCTTTTGACAGTCGGAAATGGTAGCGACGACAATAACCGTCGTAACTGTTTTGAAGTTCGTCAAACAGGGACAGTACAAATCAATCACTATACTCCTGTCCAAGATAATCCAGACCGTTTTGGTCTTAGAATCAAACGAGATATTGCTACTGGTAATCAATTTTGGACAATATCACATCCAAGCAACGAAAACCTTGATTTTCATTATGGAGCATCAGGAGCGTTCAAGGCGTATGTACGTCAGACGGATGGAGCATGGGTGCAGTCGTCAGATAGTCGTTTAAAGGAACAAATTAAACCTGTAGAGTCTCTCCTTGCAAAAGTGGCTCAATTAAACGTTTCACGTTATTTCTACAAAACCGATACACTACACGCTAACCAACAAATGGGTTTGATTGCTCAGGAAGTTCTACCCCTATTTCCTGAATTTGTCACGCAAAACGGACAATATTATGGCATCAATTATGGCGGTTTGAGTGTGGTGGCGATTAAAGCCATTCAGGAATTAAAAGAAGAAAATGAGGCTTTAAAAGACTCCGTAAAAAAGTTACAACTCTTGGTGGAAAAAATGGTGGAAGCGAAGGCTGTACGGGATAAATAAAAGTTGGAAGCTATTTGGACGTTCTTAATACGGGTGAACAAATTGATAGTATTCTTTTACCGTAGCGACAGTTACCACAGAGGTGCCCAGAGTTTAAAAATCACAGAGTCTCACAGAGTTTTTCCTCTGCCGTTGTTTGTGTCTTCACAAACAACCCATAGGTAAAATATCAGTGGAGACACTGACAACGGCAATAGACACTGACAATGGCAATGGCAATAGTCAATTAATTTCCCCCAATCACTCCGTGACAAACCGACATAACGGCTGAATTTTGCTGTACCATAGGGCTAATATAAATGCCTCTTACAATCAGAAAAAGGGCTAAAAGAAGGGAATAAATGGGTACAATTTTCTGCACTTTCTGACGAAAAGAGAGATTGAATAAACTGGGTAAAACACCGATTAAAAACATGGCAGGGCTTGTTCCTAAACCAAATAAAGCCATATAAATCGTACCTTCAAATGGACTAGCTGTCGTGGTTGCTCCTGCCAAGGCAACGTAAATCATCCCACAAGGAAGCATTCCGTTTAAGACACCGAGTATGAAGATTCCTTTTAGGGTTTTTATACCCAAAAATTTACCCATTTTAGCCTTTGTGTACATCACAAAACGCTCGACGGGTCTTAGCTGGATAAGTTTGGTTTTGAAAGCACTTATCAACAGAAAAACGCCTAAACCTATTGAAAGCTGTTGTTGAAAACCTACGGCAAAAATTTGCTCGCCAAAATAACCAACCAAATACCCCAACACGCTGTACGTACTGATACGACCAAGATTATAGAGCAATCTCGCCAACGTAGCTTTTAACGAAGAGAATCCACCCACGGGCAATGCCAAGGCAATTGGGCCACACATACCTACGCAGTGCAAACTCCCAACGAGTCCTGTTGTAATGGCGATTGTCCAGAGTGGATTCATATTCCGTTTGGTGTGTTCGTGTAAAGATTATTTAACCGTTAATTCCTGTTCTAAGAAATACTCTTTTGCTCCGTCTGACCAAGTGGCTTGCACACGCCAAAAGCCTTTATCCAAAGAAGCCGTCGAAAGGGTAATTAACGAATTGTTTTTACTGGTAATGGGTACACTAAAATCAAGGTGTTTGTCCGAAGGACGGAAAAAAGTAACCTCCCCTTTTGTCGCCTTCGTCGGCAATAGGATTTTGATAGTTTGTGTTTCAGGTGAATAATTCATAGCCTTGGTATTTACAAATGTTTTTGCATTTTGAATACGGTCAATTTGCTCTTGGTAGGCAATTTCTTTTTGGTAATAATCACTTCCTGTTAAGTCAACTTGCTGACTAGACATTCGATAGACCATCGTTCCGATAAAAAGGGCAAACAACACAAAGGTCAATACAATGCTATGTCCCCAATTGAAGGTGAATGTATTTTTCATTTTGGTAAAATTTAGGCATCAGTACCAGAGGCACTAAGGCACAAAGTGATCAAGTAGTGATTCAAAATTTTGGATTTTAAATTTTGGATTAAATTGTATCGCCATCAATTCACGAGTACTTGGACATTGTACTTTACAATTGGCTAAAGCAACGTTAAAACTTCTTCGAAACGGGTGAATAAATTCACCCGCTAAGTGAAATCATTGATACGATTTGAAATGATAAGTTCAACATTAAACTCATCAACTCCAAATAACTTATTCCATTGGCCCTAAGAAGGACGTTTTAACATGATCTATCAACTTTCCGTTTGAATAAACCTCCACTTCCAGTTTAAAGGTATTATCAGGTAAGTCTTTTTTAGGTATTTCAATAAAGAAACTTCCTTTGGTTAACTCTCCAGCATTTAGAAACAAAGGCTTACCAATGAGCTTAATTGTACCTTTAGGAAAATCTTTCAAAGCAAAATTGACAGGCATTGCCGTTGTCGATTTATTCATTACTTCAACGCTATACAAATTGCTGACCGTACCGTTTTTATTTTCTTGATAGGTTAAACCTGGGGTACGTAAAATGGTGGTTTCCATCATGTTTCTACTCAACAATAGATATACTAACACCCCTAAAAGAGCTGCTAAAACAGCCGAATATGCCTTAATACGTAAGTTAAATTTAAGCTTTGTTTTATTCTCAATCCCGTCTAAAGAATCATAGCGAATCAAGCCTATTGGTTTGTCTATTTTCACCATTACTTCATCACAGGCATCAATACAAGCTGTACAACCGATACATTCCAGTTGCGTACCATTCCGAATATCAATTCCTGTTGGACAAACCTGCACACAGATTTTGCAATCAATACAGTCACCTTTAGGTTTTTCGGCAACGACTTTGGTTTGTTTTCCCCTCGGTTCTCCACGTACATAGTCATACGCAACTACAATGGATTTTTTGTCCAGCAATACCCCTTGCAAACGTCCATAAGGACAAACAACGATGCAGACCAATTCTCTAAACCGAGCAAAGACAAAATAAAAGACGGAGGTAAACAGTATCATAGATGCCAGAGACCCAACGTGGCGGCTTGGGTCGTCCGATACAATCGTCCATAATTCCTGTTTACCGATAAGGTAAGCCAAAAATGTATTCGCAATGATGAAAGACAGCACAAAGAAAAGAGTATGTTTGGCGGTCTTTTTAAGAATTTTTTCTTGCGTCCAAGGGGAGGCATCTAAACGTTGTTGGGCTTTGTAATCGCCTTCTATCCAGTTTTCAATTTTACGGAAGAGCATTTCCATAAAAATGGTTTGTGGACACGCCCAGCCACACCATACACGCCCAAAAATGACGGTAAACAGAATAATAAAAACAATGAACGTGATTAATCCAATGGCGACCAAATGGAAATCTTGTGGGAAAAACATTACCCCAAAAAAGATAAATTTACGTTCTATTACATTGAACATAAAATACGGATGACCGTCAATCTCAATCCATGGTAAACCGAACAAAAGTAACATCAAGAACCATGAGAAAACTGTACGATATTTGTACAACAATCCTTTTACAATTCTTGGATAAATCCAGATTCTTTTGCCTGCTTCGGTAACATTCGACAGGTGATCTCTAAATTCGGTGGTATCTATTTGTTCGGGTTTCATATTTTTTATAGTTGTGGTTTTCGGGTGTAAGTCCTTGAATTATTCAGCTATGTAATCATTCTCGATACGGGTGCATAAATTCACCCGCTAAGTGGAACAATACAGCCAAAATAGCCTCTTTTTCAACAACTTACACCCATTCACCAAGTAGCTTATATCAATTTTATCCAACCTTTTGGAGGAAGACATAGCTTAGTAGAATTTCAATCCGCAAAAACCTTATAGGTTTTGAAAACTGATAAGGTTTCGTTCCAAGCAGTTATGTCGCAGTTTATAAAACTGATAGCTGATTTACTCTTTATCTCCCTGCGGTTCTTTGGCATTAGCAGGATTTGTTCC
>JALRIJ010000183.1 GCA_023255485.1 Flectobacillus sp. | reverse complement strand
TAAATCAGCAACTTACGTGCATTATTTTCTTAAATAGCTCTTGAAACAAATGTATCGTAATACGCTACATACCAGTTAAAGGTATCGTTTCATCAAAAAGGTTAACCCTATCACATGAAAAGACAAGTACATATTTTTTTAAATGCCCTGATGTTTTATTCTCGTATTCCAGTGCCAAGTTGGATGACACACAACGAGGAAATGCTGAATAAAGCGAGCATTTATTTCCCCGTAATTGGTTGGATTGTAGGAGGCATTGCGAGTCTGACATTCTATGGTTTCAACTGGCTTTTCCCCACAGAAATCGCCTTAGTTCTCAGCATGATTTGTAGCATTCTAACAACAGGTGCTTTCCATGAAGACGGTTTTGCCGATGTGTGCGATGGATTTGGTGGAGGTTGGACGAAGATGAAAATTTTAGACATTATGAAAGATTCTCGTCTCGGTACCTACGGAGCCGCTGGATTAGGCTTGATAATCGCTCTTAAATTTTTAAGTCTAAAACAATTCGAGCCAACACTCATCCCTTGGGTACTCTTGATTTCCCATCCCTTGAGTAGATTTGTGGCATTATCTTTTGTTTATACCCATGAATATGTCCGAGAAAATGAAGACAGCAAAGCAAAACCCTTAGCCAAAAAACTAAGTGCCAGCGAGTTATTCATTGCTTTTTGTTTCGCTATTATTCCTTTACTTGGCTATCTTTTCTGGTTTAAATCGCTTGAAGTCTTACTGGTTTTTCTACCTTTAGTATTGGTAAAAGCCTATTTAGCTCGCTATTTCACCAAATGGATTGGCGGTTATACAGGTGATTGCTTGGGAGCAACCCAACAGGTTTCAGAAGTAATTATTTATCTATTTTTCTTGGCTCTATGGAAATTTATTTAGTAAGGCATACAAGCGTGAATGCAGAAGACAAAAAACGCTGTTACGGCTTTTCGGATGTTAGCCTTGCCCCTACTTTTCAAGAAGAGATAGCCAATACTATTGGCAAATTATCCATTGAAATACAGCAAGATACACTTCTTTTCAGTAGTCCACTAAGTCGCTGTATGACCTTAGCACAGGGTATTCAACAAGCATTTTCCATCGAAAAAATAACCGAAGACGAACGCTTAAAAGAAATGAACTTTGGCGATTGGGAAGGCTTATTTTGGAGCGATATTCCCGAAGAAGTAACCATGCCGTGGATGCAAGATTTTGTGAATGTCCCCACTCCTAACGGTGAAAACTTCGTGGCATTAGCCACAAGAGCGAACGCTTTCTGGCAAGAAATAACAGCAAGGTATTCAGCCAAGCAACAAATCGTAGTAACAACACATGGCGGAGTCATTCGGAGTATGATAAGTAGTCTTTTTGAAATGGAGTTAAAAAATGCCTTTCGCTTTGAGATTTCGTACGGCTCTATTACCAAAATAAGTATTCGCCATGGTATTCCTAAAGTGGAATATTTAAACAAGTAATCCAATGAAACTTTTATGCTCTTGGTCAGGTGGTAAGGATTCGTGCTTTGCATTAATGCAGATGAACCAAGCCCCAACAGTCTTATTAAATGCCCTCAACGAAGGAGGAGAAATCAGTCGTTCGCACGGGATTCCCAAAAAGGTGTTGCAAGCCCAAGCGGCTGCTATAGGCATACCTATTGCCTTTATTTCGGCAACATGGGAGGCTTATACCGAAAAATATATTCAACAATTGCGTGAATTGAGTCAGGAATATGAACTAAGCGATGCCGTTTTTGGAGATATTGACCTGCAACCTCACCGAGATTGGGAGGAACAGGTATGCACTGCCGCTGGTATTTCTTGTAATTTACCTCTCTGGCAACAAGACCGAAAAGAGCTGGTTTACAAAATGTTGGATTCAGGAATCAAAACCATGATTGTTTCTTGTAACGATCATTTAGGAATGGATTTTTTAGGGAAAATAATCAATCAAGAAACCATTGAAGCCCTAGAAGCAAAAGGCGTTGACATCTGTGGAGAGAATGGGGAGTTTCATACGCTTGTGCTTGAATGCCCGCTCTTCAAAACTCCTATCGACATCGAATTGGGCGAAAAAAGAAGCAATGGAACGGGGTATAATTTTATTAGTGTGGGGTTGAGGAAATTATAGTTCCTATACCCCTTTTCTTAATTCTTCTATTTTCTCTATTGTCAAATCTGTTATTAGGGCGATAAAACTATTATCTGCTCCATTCATAATTGCTTTTTGAGCGATTTCGATACTTCTTTCGTCTTTCGCTCTGAACTCCGCTTCGGTTTGCAATGAAAACAATTCACTCGCTTTTAAATGTAAACTATCTAAGTATCGGTTATAACCATATTGATCATCCTTTGGCAAACGCATTAAGTCAAGAACATCGGAAGCTTCTTTCAAACCTTTAGCCTTAAATCCATCTTTGACTTCGCTATTTTTTAAAAAATAAATCCACTCGTCTAACGTATCTTTAGCGATGTCATCAAACTGGTTTACTTTGAGCAAATAATATTCAGGAAATATATCTGAAACTTCATTTTTTACAAATGTCTTCTTTTGTTTCGATGATAAAGCTAATAGATCGTGTTGGTGCATTCCTCTAAAATCAGTCTTTCCTTTATAAATATAATCTTGCCCCTGTCCGAGATCAAAGTAAACAATATTTACAGAAATGACCTTTTTAATTTCAGAATATTTCTGACCCAACTTTAAATTTTCTGAGATACTTTTTGCAACTCCAAAAGCCATTCGATGAAAATAATCAATCTCGTAAGTACTTTGAATTTCGACTATAATTAGCTCGTTGTGCGAATTTTGAGTTAAAATATCAACTCTATTAAATTTTTCATCCTCAAATTCTTGATTAGATTCACTTTCAAGAATCTGATTAATTTTAATATTATCAAATAATAATTCGCTCAAAAAACCTTCGAGTACAGCAAAATTGGCTTTGTTTCTTAAAAGCCTTTTTATTGCCCAGTCAAATCGAATCAATTTCTTACTCATATCCCTTTGTAGTTAACTGCACAAAGTTACAATAATTATCAAATTCATAAGTTTTATACGATATTAAAATAGGTGTTTGTTCCTATAAGATTATCCACCTACCCATACAACTCTTTGAGCGTATGTTTCTTTCGTCTTGAAATCGTTGCTATTTGTCCGTTGCTCATCGTAAGGTATTCTTGCGTTTGATTATATTCCTTTACAAAATAGGGGTTAATCATAAAAGAGCGATGAATACGTAGAAAACCATGTGATGCCAAAAATGTCTCGAAAAATTTGAGTGTGTGAGCTATCACCTTTTCCTTTCCATCCTGAAAATACAAGGTCGTATAATTGATATTACCTTTCAACAATACCACACTACGAACAAAAACTTTTTTAGAAGTTTTATGATTGATAATCAGGAGGGTATTTTTTCCTTTTTGTGTATAGGTTTTCATACGCAATAGATGAGTTTATGCAGATCAAAAGCAGGCTCATCTTACAGAGCCCGTCTTTTGTTTGTATGAGGGATTTTACTGAATCAAAGTAATCACTAAGGTTGCAGACACCGCATGCGTCCCTCCTGCCTGAGGCGTTATTGTCAGTGCAGGAGTATTCCCTGCAAGGTTGACAATACTCAAAATGCTATTCGGTAAGGTAGTTGTGATAATGGTATTTCCAATAATTTGATTAGTTCCAGTTGCACGTCCTACGACTGTATTGGCATCTAATGTTCCATTAATTTCAATACCAACTTGAGCGGCTTCAGCAATACTCACTTGCCAATTAACCAAGTAGGTACCCACAGCAGGTAACGTAAATTGGTTATCATTTATACGAGCAATAGTACCCGTGTTAGGGCCATTTCGAGGAAAATTAATCGCAGCCCCTGCTGCAATCGTTGCCGAATTATCAGGCGGCATCAAAGCATAAAACTCCGAGAAAGTAGCAATCCCTCCCAAAGGAGTCCACTGGCTACCATTCCAATAGTAAAACCCAGGCACAATTGTATAAGGGCTAGTACCCGCTCTTACCGTATTATATACCAAAAAGGAAACGATAGGTGCTGGAACAGTCGTAATATCAATCGTAGAGGTTAAACTAATGCGAGGCAACATCATTCCCTTGTCAGTAATATAAACCGTACTGAGACTTTGTGCAGACGAAAATTGCACTGTAGTCGAAAAGAATAGAACCGTCATCAGCATAGCTACTTTACAAGGTACTCTTCTGAAAAATTGCAGGAAAAATGCAGTTATCGAATGTAGAATCTGGTATCGTTTTTCGTCTCCCAACAAAAAACCAGTTGTAGTAAGTAGTTTTCTCATAGCTCTGATAGTTACATTTAAAAGACTGATTATCAATCTTTTTATTTGAATTAATGTAATACAAAGGTGTCGAGATTCGTGTATAAAAGTGTTATACAATTAAAGGGAAAACTTGTATAATTCACACCTCTTTGCTCTTGCTTAACCAAAAGCAATCTCCCTCCTTTTATCTTCATTATACTCCTACTTTGTGAGCTGAACAGAGCAACTAGCACACTTTTTTTCGCATTGTTCGGTTTATTGAATTAAATTTGCAATTATAACAACATTTCAAAAGCAAGATACAATGATTCATTTCTTCGGAAGCCAAGCCAATACGGTTTTTGCGGTTCAAACGCATGATACTCTTTCAAATGAAGACATCCAGAAGTTGCTTTGGCTTTTCAACAGCCAAGCTGACCATATTTATACCAATGTAAATAATGCTGATGCTTCATTAAATGCCTATTTTGTTGGTCCTCGTGCGGCAATGATTACCCCTTGGAGTACCAATGCCGTGGAAATTACACAAAACATGGGTATTGCTGGTATCATCCGAATTGAAGAATTCACCGCTGCAACGGAAGATTTTACGGATTTCGACCCAATGCTTTCTCAAAAATATACCGCTCTACATCAGTCGATTTATACGATTAACGTGCAACCTGAGCCAATTTTAGAGATTGATGACATTGCTGCTTTCAATAAGCAAGAAGGATTAGCACTCAGCGAGGATGAGGTTACTTATTTGAGCGACTTAGCTATTAAATTAGATAGAAAACTAACGGATTCAGAAGTATTTGGTTTCTCTCAAGTAAACTCAGAACACTGTCGCCACAAAATTTTTAACGGAACTTTTGTGATTGATGGCGAAGAAAAACCAACGTCTTTGTTCAAATTAATCAAGAAAACTTCGGAAGAAAATCCAAACGACATTGTTTCAGCCTATAAAGATAACGTTGCCTTTATCAAAGGGCCTCAAGTAACGCAATTTGCTCCAAAATCAGCAGATAAACCTGATTTCTACCAAGAAACCGTTTTTGATTCGGTTATTTCGGTAAAAGCAGAAACACATAATTTCCCAACTACCGTAGAGCCTTTCAACGGTGCAGCAACAGGTGCAGGTGGTGAAATTCGTGACCGTTTAGCAGGTGGACAAGGTTCATTACCGTTAGCAGGAACAGCGGTGTACATGACTTCATACTCTCGTTTAGAAGAAAATCGTCCATGGGAAAAAGCAATGGATGAGCGTCCTTGGTTATATCAAACGCCAATGGACATTTTGATTAAAGCATCGAATGGGGCTTCTGACTTTGGTAATAAGTTTGGCCAACCACTTATCACAGGTTCTGTGCTTACTTTTGAACACGAAGAAGAAGCTCGTAAACTTGGCTTCGACAAAGTAATTATGTTGGCAGGTGGTGTTGGTTATGGTAAAGAAAGCCAAGCAAAGAAGCAAAAACCGACAGAAGGAGATAAAGTAGTGATTTTAGGTGGTGAAAACTACCGTATCGGTATGGGTGGAGCAGCTGTATCTTCGGCTGATACAGGTGCTTTTGGATCAGGAATCGAGTTAAATGCCATTCAACGTTCGAACCCAGAAATGCAAAAACGTGCTGCCAACGCTATTCGTGGGTTGGTTGAAGCAGAACATAATCCAATCGTATCTATCCATGACCATGGTGCTGGAGGACACTTAAACTGTCTTTCGGAGTTAGTAGAAGAAACAGGAGGTTTAATTGATTTAGACAAATTACCTGTTGGTGACCCTACCCTTTCTGCAAAAGAAATCATCGGTAACGAATCACAAGAACGTATGGGTCTGGTGATTGGTGAAAAAGATTTAGATACCTTAAAACGCATTGCTGACCGTGAACGCTCGCCGATGTACACCGTAGGAGACATCACAAGCAATCACCGCTTTACTTTTGAATCGAAAACAACGGGTGCTAAGCCAATGGACTTTGCCATTGAAGATATGTTCGGAAGCTCGCCAAAAACGATTATGGCGGACAAAACAATCAACCGTAACTATGCTGATTTGGCGTATTCAAAAGC
>JALRIJ010000182.1 GCA_023255485.1 Flectobacillus sp. | reverse complement strand
GGGCTTAAATACCGTTTCAATGCTGGTCTTAACTTTAGTCAATCGCATTTCAATGGTTATGCTCCACCAAATACCTTTGTAAACACAGGTGTTGACCAAAGCGTATCAAGTGCAGACATTAGAAATACCGAATACTGGGATGTGAACTTCCAGCATTTATTATACTACGATAAAGTATTTGCTCAAAAACACAAAATTGGTTTGACTGCATTATATGAAGTTACTAAAAACCATAGTTTAGGTTCAAACTTCAATGTAAAAGGAGTTCCTGCGGATTACATCAAAACGGCTAACTTCTCTTTGGCTTCGGGGGCTATAACCGCTAATGCTACCAATGGAAACTTTTTCTCGGAAACAGGTTTAGTATCTTACATGGCACGTTTGAATTATACATTCAACGATAAATATACGATGACTGCGACGTTCCGTAGAGACGGTTCTTCCACATTGTCTCCTCAAAACCAATATTTTAACTATCCAGCCATCGGTTTTAGTTGGAATATCATTGATGAACCTTTCATGAAGAACATTCCTGCAATTTCTAACTTGAAATTGAGAGGCGGATGGGGTATTTCGGGTAACCGTAACGTGGATCCTTATGCGACTTTGGGAGCACTTTCTGCGGGTTATTATAACTTCGGTACTACCACGGCGGGTCAAGCTCTTGCCTATACTGTAACGAGTTTACCTTCAAGTAACTTAGGCTGGCAATCAACTGCTCAAACTGATTTTGGTTTAGAAATTGGATTATTAAATAATCGCATCACGGGTACATTTGATGTGTATCAGCAAAATACGAAAGACATTCTCCTTTCTGTAAACTTACCTCAAAGTAATGGAGCAGGTTCTACGTTGAAAAACTTAGGAAAAACTAAAGGTTCAGGATTTGAGTCGTCTTTAACGTTTGATATTTTCAGAAATAAAAGTGGATTCAATTGGAGTACCGATGTTACTTATTTCTTTAATCGTGAAGAAATTACGCAACTTACCACTCCTACTGAGTTAGATAATAAAGGTAATTTCTGGTTTGTTGGACAGCCTCTTACAGTAATTTATGACTACAACAAAATTGGCATTTGGCAACAAGCGGACAAAGATAACGGTACGTTAGCGAAACAAACTTCACCTGTTCAAGTGCCAGGAGAAATTAGAGTTGAGGATGTAGACGGTAACGGAAAAATTGATGCTGCTGACCGCAAAGTTATCGGAAACTTCCAACCTAAATGGGAAGGTGGTTTAACAAACAGATTTTCTTACAAAGGCTTTGACTTATCCATCGTTACGTACGCTCGTATGGGTATGAAAGTGTTAGTTCCCTATTTAGCAGGAACATCAGGTGGTGGCTCTGGATTTGGCTTCCTTAACCAAGGTCGTTCAAACCAATTAGTAATGGACTATTGGACAGCCGACAACCCAACAAATACTTTCCCAAGACCAAATGCTGGTGGTGGTGTAAGAGACTTTACCTCAACGACACAGTACCAAGATGGTTCATTCATCAAAGTTAGAAGTATCAACTTTGGTTATACTGTGCCTACAAAAGTACTTGGCAAAATGGGTATTTCGTCAGCTCGTATCTACGTGAATGCTACCAATCCATTCATTCTTTATTCGCCATTAGTGAGCGACAAACTCGCCATTGACCCAGAAGGAAATGGATATGGAAATACAATCCAAGGTGGCAACTTCAACCGTGTCATAAGTGTAAACCTAAATAACCCACCTGTTCGTCAGTTCACTTTAGGTGTAAATCTTAAATTTTAATTATTGATCATAAGATGAAAAAAATAACTGTTTTACTAATTGCCTGCACTTTATTTGGAAGTTTAGGTTGTGAAAAAATACTTGAAGAACATCCTCAATCTCAAATCGTACCATCCTATTTCAATAGTCCAGCGGGGGTACTTGGTGGAATTGCAGGGGTATATAACGAAATCCGTAACCAGTGGGGCACTGAAGGTTTTTCTTCAGAAATGCAAGCAGGCACAGATGAGTTTGTCCAAGGTGCAAGTAGTGGTGGTGGACCTATCCATACCTTTAATGGACTCAATGGCACCAATTTTGGTTCGGCATGGGGCACATCTTTTACTTGTATCAACACTCTTAATGGTGTTTTGAAATATGGACAAAGCATTGATTTACCCGAAGCTACGAAGAAGCAATATTTAGCTCAAGCTAAGTTTTTGAGAGCATTTTGGTATTTTTACTTGGTTCAAACGTGGGGAGATGTTCCCTTGCATACGGAATTTATAACCGTTCCTTCACAAGCAGCGAAAAGAGACCCAGCAAGCGAAGTGTATAAATTAATTATCCAAGATTTAACCGAAGCGGCAGCGACATTACCAGATAAACCGACTGCTCCTTTCTTAGGGAAAGCGGCTACAAAACCTGTTGCTCAATTTTTCTTAGCAAAAGCCTATCTTACTCGTGGTTGGTTGACGAACTCGCAAGCTGATTTTGCAGAAGCAGCGAAAATTTCAAGCGAAATAATTGCTAATAAAACAACTTACGGATTGGATTTATGGCAAGATTTTGGAGATGCTTTTGTTCCTGCAAATGACTACGGTAAAGAGACGATGTTTGTAAGTGATCATTCAAATGATCCTAAATTTGGCTATTACGCTGTTGGCGGTGGTGCCAGTGGTGGTGGTGGTCAAAACCTAACACCATGGTTTACCAACTGGAATTACCCAAATAATAGTGGGGTAAACTCTATAGTAAATGCAAATGGCGTTTTGGTAAATTCGGGTACTTCATTAATGGTACGTGATTCTCAGTATGGTCGTCCATACCAACGTATTCGCCCAAATAGTGATAAGCAAACAACTGGAGCAATGGCGGGTAAGAATTATTTTCTGGACCAAGCTTTTGTAAAAAGAGATATTGACTCAAGATTTGCGAATACATTTTACACAGTTTATATAGCCAATCAGTCAATTACGAACAGTGCCACGGCTGCTAACAATAAGAGAGGCATTGGATACACTACTCAAGTTGGTGTTGATACGGCAATTTGGCTACCTGATTTTGAAGTTGCAGGAGCACCACAATTTTATGGAACAAGACCATTCAAAGGAATCATTGTACCACCAAGTCTATGGAAGTCAGATGTTTATCCTGCAATCAAGAAACACATGGATCCAAGTCGTGGAACAAACTTTAATGACCCCTCTACTCGTCCTGTGGTACTTACACGCTTTGCTGAGGTTTATCTTGTAGGGGCAGAAGCCTATTTACAAGCAGGAAATAAAGATAAAGCTGCTGAACTTTTGAATGTATTACGTCAAAGAGCGGCCTATCGTAAAACCAATACGACAGCTCAAAATACCGCAGCGGCTACGGCTATGTTGGTAAAAGCCGACGATGTGACTATTGATTTTATATTGGATGAAAGAAGCCGTGAACTATACGGAGAATGGATGAGATACCATGATTTGGTTCGTACAAAATCGTTAGTAAGACGTATCCAACTATGGAACAAAGAGGCAAGTCCTTACGTGAAAGATTTTCATGCTTTGAGACCAATACCTCAGTCAGAAATTGATCGTACAGTTGAAGGGCCAGCATTTACGCAAAACACTGGGTATTAATCTCAGTAGGCTTAGATATACAAAATCCCCCAGATAGCTTGACTATTTGGGGGATTTTACGTTTTTTGTCTAACCCCTACCCTACTCTTTTGTAAATGGTGTGGCACAGGTTAGCATAGCACGATGTATTTTTCTGACATTATTTTACTAAAACCATTTTACGTTCCCCTTTTGTTTCAAAATAGCCTGTATCAATTGCTGGTGGTAGGTAAGACGAACTAAAGTCATAAGATACTTTTACATCATAAACGCCAGGGGTTAAACCACCTTCTTTTCTGACTGTAAGTATGGCAGTATTCATGCTATTCCAATGTACATCTGTTGTACTGGCTAACTCAGACTGCTCAATCGTGTTGCCATCAATCGTCCAAAAAACTTGTTCATTGGCATACACTTCACCATTCACGGTTACAGTAGCAGCTCTGAGTTGAGAAGCCCATACCCCACGATAATAAGTTAATCGGATTGGTACTTGAAAGCCAATAACGTTATCAGCAATTTTGGCATTTCTAAAGCCCCTCAACTGTATCAATTGTTGTTCTAATAATCTCATATTCTTATTTACTTAAAAAGTTATTCATCATCACGTGGTGCTTTCTTACTTGATCGGTTGCATAACCAGCTAGGTCTTTATTTTTCCCTTCGTATTCACTTAGCATATAACCACCCCAGTTATTCTCTTTTAGCACTTTGATGATTGCTTCGTAAGGATGAGTAGGTTCAATAAAATCCTCTGTCATGTGAATAAATTTGGCATGACAAGCGTAGGTGTATGGTAAAAAAGGAATGATTTCTTCAGGAGTACTCGGCGGATTATCAAAACCCGGAACGACCATTCTTTCTGCTGTTTGGAAAATTCCAAAATCAATATTTAATCCAAAATGCTTAGTTCCTGTTTTTTCGATAAACTCAACATAATCACTCACCATTTTAGAGTTCAGTTCAGTTGGTTGATGAATCTCTGGACACATCACTACGCCATGTTCTTCTGCAAGTGGGAGAGCCATTTCGATAAACTCACGCCAATTTGGCACAGGATTTAAGTCAAAATCTATTACCCCTAACTTGGTACGAAGAACTGTAAAACCCAGTTTACCAGCTAGTTTAATGTCTTTAATTAAACGCTCATACGATTCTTGCGTAGTTAGTTCTCTCCCTGGAATCATTCTAGAATCCACCCAATGACCATATTCTACGGGAATAATATCATATACTTTTAGGAGTCTTCGCCATTCTTCAAGCCATTCTTCCGTCGGATTTGGATAATTTTGGATGTGTGCATTTGCCAATATTTCTAAGCCCTGTGTGCCTAAATCATTCATCTCTGCAAAGCAATCCTCTAAAGTCATGGATACACCAAATTCACCTGCATACGAATAGAGTGAAACACCTGTTTTGGGAATTTTAGTTGTCATTTTTATCTGATTTTCTGTTATTGAAATTAATTCTGATTAACCTATTCTTTTGTGCCTATAAACTTTACACCCATCGTATCTAGCACCAAACCTACGACCTGCTCTTCTTCATTTCGCTTGAAAATAAAGAACCCTCTACCGCCATCATCAAACTTGTCAGGCGTATTTGTTTGCTTGAGGTCTGCTGTCTGATTACCCGCATCTATACTGAGATGCCCATCTACGATTTTTACTACGATAAATTCAAAGGGTAAGCCTTTCATTCGGTATTTGCCAACGTAATCCTCGAGAGTTACTTTTTCATCATCGTTACTGCTATCAATGGATTTGAAGTTGGTATTGAAAAGTATCAGTAAAGGATGTCCTTCTGCCTTCGGATTTTGGAATACTAAGTAGATATCATGCAAACCATCTGTAGGAATCAACTCAATGTTTAGCGGTTTCGCTAAAAATCCTTCAGAAGGCTCAATAAAGGGGCTTTCCCCGATAATTTTTCCATCTGGAGCATCCAGACGCACCTCAATTTTAGCACCCACGGCCATCATTTCTGTTTTGGGTACAGCCGTAAAAACCTTGAGTGATTTTATATCTCTTAAATCAATTTGCTTTAATGCCATATATGCCCCCGATTTTGACGGAGTAACAATACTTTCACCCTCAAGTGTTACTTTATTTACGTTAAAATAAGAGTCAAATCCGTGTACGGGTACTTTGGCGTTACGTAAAACGAATGTCTGCTCTGCTTTCTGAGGTGCAAGATCTTTGTATCCTTGATCTTCGTATGATGCTCTCAGTAAGTAGGTTCCATATCCTCTATCGTCTCGGGCTACTTTGGTGGTAAAACTACCTTTAACAGGTAGTATTTTTTGTGCTTCATCTGCTAAACTCAGAATATATTTAACCATTTCTGCGGCATCCTCTTTTGAAATAGCTGGGTGAGCCGACATCGCCGTTTCTCCCCAAACACCACTACCACCATTGATTACTTTTGGTAAAGACCTGTGATTCAAAAACCTCTCTGGCCGAAACCATCTGAGGGCTTTTATTAGGTACTTCAAGTCCGATTTTATTGTCTCCTTGAATGGGGTAAACCATCACTGCCGAACAACTTAATGCCAAGGCTAAATCATCGGATAGGTTCGTGATTTGTGAAACCTTAACTCCTGCACTCGGTAACACTTTATAAAGGGTAATGGATGGACCTACCACTGAGGTAACCGCTTTGATTTCGATTCCATACTCAGCTAACTTATCCATAATCGCTCGTTTTGCCTGTTCAACCTCACGTTCGTTGGTACGTAGCTGAGGTATCTTTGACAATAGCTCAGTCCTAGGTGAGGTGTACTTGACT
>JALRIJ010000181.1 GCA_023255485.1 Flectobacillus sp. | reverse complement strand
AGGAAAATCGCTTCATGCAGAGGGTTCTACGGATAGTTTGATTGACTATAACCGTGCAGGAACACCTTTGATTGAAATGGTAACAAATCCCGACATTAAGTCGGCGGAAGAAGCGGCTCAGTTCATGACCGAAATACGTAAGTTAGTTCGCTACTTGGGTATTTGTGATGGTAATATGGAAGAAGGTTCATTACGTTGTGATGTAAACATTTCGGTAATGCCTGTTGGAAGTACTGTTTTTGGAACGAAGGTCGAGATTAAGAACATGAACTCGATGCGTTTTATTCAAAAAGCCATTGAGTATGAAGTGGTTCGTCAAATCAATGCCGTGGAAGAGGGAGAGAAAATCATTCAGGAAACTCGTAGTTTTGACCCTGCTACAGGACGTACCTTGGGGATGCGTGAAAAGGAGTCGATGAATGATTACCGTTATTTCCCTGAGCCAGATTTAGTGCCTTTAATCATTAGTCCAGAATGGCTAGCAGAAGTAAAAGCTTCGATGCCAGCCTTACCTTGGGAACAGTTTGATAAGTTTACGAAGGTGTATGGCTTACCAGATTATGATGCAGGTGTACTGACGGATGTAAGAGAATTAGCAGAATATTTTGAGGCAACTTGTCAGTTTACTAAAAACTACAAAGCAGTTTCAAACTGGTTGATGGGTGCTGTGAAGTCGTATTTGAATGACAATAGCTTGGAAATCAGTGCTTTTGCATTAAGTCCAGAACGTTTGGCTCAGTTAATTCAATTAATTGACGACGGTAAAGTGAGTACGTCGACGGCAGCACAGCAGATTTTTCCTGTGTTGGTAGAAGATGCTACAAAAACGCCTTTACAAATTGCCGAAGCAAAGAATCTCATTCAGCAAAGCAATACGGATACACTACAATCGTTAATTGATGAGGTATTGGCTGCCAGTCCTGCAAAAGTAAAAGAGTATAATAATGGTAAAAAAGGTCTTTTAGGGATGTTCATGGGAGATATCATGAAGAAATCGAAGGGGGCTGCTGATCCGAAAGTTACTACCGCACTGTTACAAAAGTCATTAGATAGTTTAAAATAGTCGAAAGCCGTAAACGCTAGACACACAAAGAACAAATGAAAAAAATACTATTGGGGCTATCACTTTCATTGATGGGAGTAAGCTCATTCGGACAAAAAACAAACCTTGTAGAAATTACGGGGAAAGTTCAAAATGTTGCTCCCGATAAAAAAGTTTACCTACAGGTAATTAACGGTAGAGGTACTCCAGTAACAGTTGATTCTTCGGTGGTGAAAGCAGATAAATCCTTTGCTTTTAACTATAAGGTATCGGAAGAAAGTGGCTATTACTTATTGAATTTCTTTAACCTCGAATTGAGTCAGAAAGTATTACTGATTTTGGAAGGAGGAGAGAAGGTTCAAGTGTTGGCGGATGGTATGAATATGCCTCAAAAACAGGGGAAATTTACGATTACGGGTAATTCCAAAAACATCGAGTACTTCAATATGATTGTGAAATACAATCAGGAATTACAGTCTAAAATTGAAGTTTGGAACAAACAGGCAACGCTAGCTCAGGAGAAAAAAGACGAAGCAACGCTTCAGAAAATTCAAAATGAATTTCAGGCTGCTCAGTCAATGACGCTGGGTAAAATTAAGGCTTTGTTGCCAGATATGGGTTCTAATTTAGTTGCTTTATGGACAGCAGGAAACTTCTTGAATCCAGATAACGATTTAGAACAATTAAAAGCGGTTGCAGAAACATTCAAGAAAGAAAAACCAACTTCTAAAAACATTCATATTAAGTCGTTTTTAGAACAAATTAAACGTTTGAATGGCGTAAGTGTAGGGGCGGAAGCTCCCGAAATTGCCTTTAAGAATCCGAAAGATAGTTTGATTACCTTATCTTCTTACAAAGGAAAATACGTGTTAATTGACTTTTGGGCAAGCTGGTGTGGCCCTTGTCGTAGAGAAAACCCTAACGTGGTAAGAATCTATGAAAAATACAAAAACAAAGGTTTTGATATTTTAGGAGTGAGCTTAGACCAAGATAAGAATTCGTGGATAAAGGCAATTGAAAAAGATGGTTTGGTTTGGAATCAGGTTTCAGACTTACAATATTGGAACTCTGCGGCTGCTGCTGCCTATGGCGTAACAGGGATTCCTGCCCAGTTTTTAGTCGATAAAGAAGGAAAAATTATTGCTAAGTTTGTAGGAGGTTCTGCTGAGTTAGAGCAAAAATTAGAGGAACTCTTCAAGCAATAATAATGAATTTTGGATGTTAACTGTTGGATTTGTACTTGTTTAAGTTTTACCACATAGGTGCATAGAAAACATAGTTATGTAAAAAAGGCGATCAATTGCTTATATTTACAAAACTCCTATGTGATTCCCCAAACAAATATCTTAAATTCAAAATCCATCATTCAAAATTCAACATCATTTTTCAGAATAAAGATTTCAAAAGCCCTAACAAATCCGATTTGTTAGGGCTTTTTATTGTATTTTTACCGCAAATTAAAACATGATTATTTTATGAAAGTAGCTATTATTGGAGCTGGAAATATGGGAATGGCTTTTGCTAATTCGTTCATTCAAAAAGAATTAGTTAAAAAAGAAGATTTTTTATTGATTGAAAAGAACGAAGCCCGTGCTGCTGTGCTTAGAGAAGAAGATGCTGGTACAGTCGTGGATACGATTTCTGAAAGTATTGCTGCCTATGACCTGATTATTTTTTCGGTAAAACCTCAGGACTTTCTTTCGGTAACAGCCGAATTGAAAGCAGTAATTCAGCCTAATCAACTGGTATTGAGTATTATGGCAGGAATTACAATAGAAAAAATTCAAATAGCCTTGAATCACCCTTTAGTGATTCGTGCAATGCCCAATACCCCCGCTTTATTAGGATTAGGAATGACAGCTTTTACTGCTTCTAGTGAAATTACAGAAGCACAATTAGCTCAAATTCAAACCTTGATTGACAGTACAGGAAAATCACTTTATATCACAGATGAAGCTTTCATTGATGGCGTAACAGCCTTGAGTGGAAGTGGCCCTGCTTATTTCTTCTATTTAGTAAAAGCCATGATTGATGCAGGAAAAGAAATGGGTTTTGAAGAAGAGATGGCTGCCTTGTTGGTAAAACAAACAATGATTGGTTCGTTTCATTTGATGGAAACAAGTGACAAATCCTTAGATGACCTGATAAAAGCAGTAGCCTCTAAAGGAGGAACTACAGAAGCAGCTCTTAAACGATTTGAAGAAGGTGCCGTTGCTCAAAATGTCAAAGAAGGGCTTTTTGCCGCACAAAAAAGAGCTAAAGAATTGTCGAACTAGTCGTTAGAGGTTTGCTTTTTTACAAAAAGCATAGAAACCGTTACAATTAATTAAAAGCAAATTATTATATTTATTAGCCCACGAGAAGTCGTGGGCTATTTTTATCTCATAAGAATACCATTGTTATTCACTTCTTAATCAACAAAAATCATCATGATAAAGAGAAAATCTCTTTTTTACGTCTTAGGATGTTTTACCTTACTTTTGAATCATGTGCCTTTTGCACAAGATAAAAAGAAACCCAAAAAAGAAGAACTTCCTGTAAGTGCAGTGGCTACTTCGCCCAAACCAGAATTACCTAAAACCACGCTAAAGCCATACAAAGAAGTTATTACAGATAAAGCAAAAACTTCGACAGGACTTTTTACCGTACACAAAGTAGAGGAGAAGTATTACTTTGAGGTAGCCGATTCGTTAATGGGGAGAGAATTGATGGCCATTACTCGTATTGCCAAAACGGCGGCTATCACAGGAACGTATGGTGGCGAGTTATTGAATCGTCAGGTTATCCGTTTTGAAAAAGGGCCTGAAAATAAACTTTTTGTAAGAGCAGTGCAGTATATCAACATTGCTCCAGATTCGGCTGCTCCTATTTTTAAAGCAGTTCGTAATTCGAATGTGGATCCTATTGCTCAGGCATTTGATATTAAAGCTATTCATAAGGATTCGCTTTCGACCTCTGGAAGTGTGGTGATTGAAGTGACAGACTTTTTTAAAGGGGATAATCAAATCGTTTCGATTCAGCCAAATACTAAGAGTAGTTACAAAATGGGGGGAGTTCTTACTGACCGTAGCTACATTCAGTCCATAAAAACGTTTCCGATTAATACCGAAATAAAGGTGGTAAAAACCTACTCTGCTTCGGGAAGCTCTGCTAGTATTATCGGTCTGCCAAGTCCTTTTCCTTCGGTTAATGTCCCAGCGGCTAATGCAACAGGCGTGGTGACGATGGAGTTTAATACTTCGATTATTATGCTGCCAAAAGTACCTATGAAAAAGCGTTTATTCGATGCTCGTGTGGGATTCTTTGCCAATGGCTATACCGTTTTTGATGAAGGTTCGCAACGTACAGACGACCAAACTTTTGCGGTTCGTTGGCGTTTAGAACCTAAAAATGAAGAGGATGCTAAAAAACAAAAAGCAGGTCAACTGATAGAACCTGCTAAACCAATTGTCTTTTATATCGACCCTGCTACACCAGAAAAATGGCGTAAGTATTTGAAATTAGGGGTAGATGATTGGCAAAAGGCATTTGAAGCAGCGGGTTGGAAAAATGCCATTAGAGGCGAAATTGTTGCTGATAACGATACAACAATTAGTTTAGAAGATGCTCGCTTCTCGGCAATTCGCTATTTTGCGTCAACCATCGAAAATGCTTATGGCCCTAATGTGCACGACCCTCGTTCGGGCGAAATTTTAGAAAGCCATATCGGTTGGTATCATAATGTGATGAAACTCTTGAAAAAATGGTATATGACTCAAGCAGGTGCCGTTGACCCAAGAGCAAGAAAAAATAAATTTGATGATGAACTTATGGGTGATTTGGTTCGTTTTGTGGCATCGCATGAAGTAGGACATACCCTTGGCTTACGTCATAACTTTGGTTCTAGTAGCACGGTGCCTGTTGAAAAATTGAGAGATCCAAAATGGATTGCTGAACATGGTCATACGCCTTCAATTATGGATTATGCTCGTTTTAACTACGTTGCACAACCCGAAGACGGTGTAAAAGACCTGTATCCACGCATTGGTGAATACGATACTTGGGCTATCAAATGGGGCTATCAAACATTAGACGGCACTAGCCCAGAAGAGGATGCTAAAACCTTGAGCAAACAGTATTTAGCGGAAATTAAGAAAAACCCTCGAGTTTGGTTTGGTACAGAAAGCAACCCTTATGACCCTCGCTCGCAAAGCGAATGTTTGGGCGATAATAATATGTTGGCAAGTGATTATGGTATTAAAAACTTAAAACGTATTGTTCCTAACTTACCTGAATGGACAAAGGAAGAGGCTCAAGATTATGATTTCTTGACAGAAGCGTATAACGAAATTGTAGGACAGTATCGTCGTTATATTGGTCATGTTGTTAAGAATATTGGTGGTATGTACGAAACACCTCGTACCATGGATGAGGAAGGAAAAGTGTATGAACAAACACCTAAAGCTATCCAAAAAGATGCTCAAGCATGGTTGCAAAGACAATTGTTTGAAACACCAACGTGGTTACTTGAAACGAAAATTACGAGCCAAATTCGTCCAGATCAAGGATTAGAAAGCATTGGTCGATTGCAAGAATCTGCTTTACTAGCTGTATTAGCCAGTGAGCGTTTACAACGAATGCTTGAAATGAGTGCTGCTAATACAAATGCCTATGGGGTTGATGAACTGGAAAGCGATTTAAAAGCTGGAATTTTTAGCGAACTCAAAACGAAAAAAGTACCAGATGCTTATCGTAGAAATCTTCAAAAGGTGTTAGTAGATAAATATAGTTCGATGATTAGTCCTATGAGTGATTTAAAAAGAACGGATGCTTATTCTATTACTCGTGGACAGTTGACTGCCCTTCGAGACGAATTGAAGTTGGCACTTCCTTTGGTGACGGATAAAATCACTAAATATCACTATCAAGATTTAGTGAATCGTATTACACTAACGCTAGACCCGAAATAGGGGAACACTATTTAAGATAGATTTAGAGCTTCGACAACTTTCTCAAAGTTGTCGAAGCTCTTTTAGTTACTACCTTATACCTACAACCTCCTACCTACAACAGAGTATATTTTCCCCCATTTATCTTTCCATGTATATAAACTTTTGGAAAGAATGCGTCTTCATACCTGGCTTCTGAGTGTGTCCCTTTGTCTAACCTTTTCGGGATTAGCACAGCAAATCAACAACTTAGCAAATTGTAACGTCGTTTGGACAAGTCCGAGCGAAAACGCTGCTGGCTCTATGCCTGTGGGTGGAGGAGATATTGGACTCAATGTATGGGTTGAAAAAGGAGATGTACTTTTTTATTTGTCTCGTAGCGGCACGTTCGATGAAAATAATCA
>JALRIJ010000180.1 GCA_023255485.1 Flectobacillus sp. | reverse complement strand
TCAACGGGTTAAAACCCGTTGACCCTAAAAAAAAACGGACAAATCACTCTTGCAATTTGTCCGTTTTTTCTATTCTTCTGTAATCTCCACGTTGGGAATAATTCCCGAACCTACTAATTGGGTCAATTCGATAAAATCAGCCACGCCCAACTGCTCTGCTCGTTTGTTTAACAAAGGATGATCTGCAATTTGTAAAGCTCTCAAAGCATTCCGTAAGGTTTTGCGACGCTGGTTAAAGCCCATTTTCACCACCGCTTTAAACTTACTTTCGTCACATCCTAAATCCGTCACACCATTTCGTTTCAGACGAATCACCCCTGAATTTACTTTTGGAGGTGGGTCAAAAGCTTCTGGTGGTAACGAAAAGCTATACTCAATATCGTAAAATGCTTGTAGCAACACACTCAAAATACCGTAGTCTTTATTCCCAGGTTTTGAAGCGATACGCACAGCCACTTCTTTCTGAAACATCCCTACCACCTCAGGCACTAAATCTTTGTAATCTAATACCTTAAATAAAATCTGTGAAGAAATATTGTACGGAAAATTCCCTACAATGGCAAAAGGACTGCCACCTAATAATTCGTCCAATTTCAAATGTAAAAAATCAGCCGAGTGAATTCTTGGGCTCAAGGCTGGATAATGCACCTGCAAATACGCAACCGACTCACGGTCTAGCTCTACAACAGAGGTTTCGTATTCTGGATGTTGTAGTAAATACTGGGTGAGGACACCCATCCCCGGCCCTATTTCTAGGACTTTGGTATACCCTTCGTGACAAGAAAGTAACTCAACAATACGTCGAGCAGCGTCTAAATCACGTAAAAAATGTTGTCCTAAATTCTTTTTTGCTCTTACTTTTTCCAATGAATGAAGTAGTAAAGGAGTTAATTTATCAAAAACATGACCATAAACTAGTAAGTACTCACTAAATTTAAATCCGTACCACTAAGTGTATAACCTTTTACTTGTAATTTGAACAATCAACTCGCTAATTAATTATATTTATACCCAAAATTACATTGATTTTTGTAAATTAAGCCATTATATTAATTTAAAACAGCAATTTCACCTTTGCACGATTCGTTTCATTCAAATAATTATCTAGTGATGTAGAGCTCACTATCCTAACAACCCTAATTTCACTATGCGTTGGTCACATAAATCCAAAGAGGAGTTAATTACTGAAATTCGTCATTTAAAAAAAGAACTTCATGTACTAGAAAGTATTGAAGATGAACATAAATCAAGTACTTCTACCATCCAAGATTTACAAAAAACAGTTGAAAGCCTCAACTTATTTGGAATGATTTTGGATGATAGTGGAAATATTGTGTACACAAATCCTTTTGCCTGTAAAATACTAGGATGGCAAGAAAGTGAACTAAAAAATAAGAATTTCTTTGAAGTACTCGTAGGAGATTCAGAGAAAAAAGAACGATTATCGGCCTTCCATATCGCCATTGAAAAAGGGGGTATTTTTGAAGAAAAAGAACGCACAATGCTCACTAAAACAGGGCAACTGCGTCAGGTTGAGTTAAACTCTGTCATGTTTAATGACTTTGAGGAAAGTAAGTATTTGACAATTATTGGAGAAGATGTAACCGAACGTAAAAAAGTCGCCGAAGCTCTTTCGAAGTCTAATTCTCAACTTCAAGATTTAGTAAATAATACAACCGACTTAATTCAGATTATTGGGATTTCAGGGCGTTTTTTGTATGTAAATAAGGCTTGGCAAGACCAAATGGGTTATGCCTCCGACGAAATTGGCAATTTAAATATTAGGGATGTATTACACCCTAACTTTGCAGATGAGTCACTCCAACGTTTTGAACGCATTCGTAATGGCGATAAAATCCCTGATTTTGAAACCGTTTTCCGTCGCAAAGATGGTCGCCGTTTATACCTTACAGGATCGGTAAACTGCCGTTATGAAAATGGAAAAGCGACGGCCTTCCGTTGTATTTTCCACAACTCTACCGCAAAAGTACGTGCTGAGCGTGCCTCAAAACTGTATGCGAGTATTGCTCAAACTGCCATTTTTTCGACCAATCTCGACGATTTATATTCCAATATTCACCGAGAATTAGGCGAAGTAATTGACGTTAAAAACTTTTTTATCGCTCAATACGACCCTAAGAAAAGCTTTTTATATTTCCCTTATTATGTGGATGAATACTTTGACAGTCGAGTACATTTTACCAAGCGAAAACTAGGAAATGGACTCACTGAATATGCTATCGCTCATAATAGACCCATGATTTTGACAGATGAGGACATTGAGCAACTTGCCAGTGAAAAGAAAATTTACCTCTATGGCGTTGTACCCAAAGTGATGCTTTGCGTACCTTTACGTATCGGCGACCGTGTGACGGGTATCATTGGAGTGAAATCGTATGAACGTCGTAACAAATTTGAACAACGAGATTTAGAATTACTCGACTTTATTTCGGGACAAGTTGCCTTGGCTATTGCTCGTAAACAGTCGGAAGATGCTCTTGCTCGTGAAACGGCTCGTCTGAATGCTATTTTTGAGGGAAGTTCTCACTTAATGTGGTCTGTAAATCGTAAAATGTTACTCACGTCCTTTAACCAAGAATACGTACAACTCATTAAAGGACAATTGAATGTAAGCCCAGAATTAACCCTAAGTACCGAAAAACTAGGCTTTAAAATGGTGGCAAAAAGCAACCGTAAAATACTAGAAGAACGCTACAAAGCAGCATTTAGAGGCGAACAACAACACTTTGAAATTGAATTAGAAAGTAACTTAGGGGAAGAAAAATGGGTGGAAATTTACCTCAACCCTATTTTATTAAACAGTGGTATGATTGAGGAAGTCTCGGGTATTGGACGGGATATTACAGACTTAAAAAAATACCAAGAGGACATTGTAAAAGCGAAAGAAGAAGCAGAACGTTCGTTGAAAGTGAAAGAACGTTTCTTGGCAAACATGAGCCATGAAATCCGTACACCAATGAACGGGGTAATCGGGATGATTGACTTGTTGAACGATACCAGACTCGACGAAGAACAGCACGATTATGTTCAAACCATTAAAAAGTCTTCAGAAACGCTCCTGCATATCTTGAATGACATTTTAGATTTGGCAAAAATCGAAGCAGGAAAAATGGTCCTGCACGAAGCTCCAATCGTCTTTAAAGATGTATTTGACCGTTTACAAGCTCTTTTTTCTCAAATTGCAGCCACCAAAGGAAATCGTATTAATTGTAACTTTGGAGAAAATCTGCCTGCATACATTATTGCAGACGAAACTCGTTTACTGCAAATTTTGTCGAATTTAACTTCCAATGCCCTCAAATTTACGGAGAATGGTGATGTTAATATCACCGTTTCGTTGTTAGAAAAACGAGGTAAATTCAACCGTATTAAGGTAGAAGTAAAAGATTCTGGAATCGGTATCACGGCAGAAAACTTGAAAATGCTTTTCAATGCTTTTCAACAAGTGGACAATTCTACGAAAAAATCATTTGGCGGGACAGGCTTAGGACTTGCTATCTCGAAACAGCTCTGCCGATTAATGAAGGGAGACATTGGCGTGGAGTCGGAATGGGGAAAAGGAAGTACGTTCTGGTTTATTATTGAAGTAAAACAAACGGATATTAGTCCGATTATGATTCAAAAACACGAAACGCATTTCCAAGTACTGAACCATTTTAAAGATATTCATCCGCATATTTTACTGGTGGACGACAACGCTACGAACCGAAAAGTGGCAAGCGAAATCCTCAAGAAATCTGGCTGTGAGGTTATTACGGCAGATAGTGGTAAAAAAGCGATAGAAGCAATGCAAATTGCAACAGGTTTATTAGATGGAGAAGCCAAAGGGAAAAGCTTTGATTTGGTTTTGATGGATATTCAAATGCCTGAAATGGATGGAGTAGAAACAACAGGGCATCTGCGTAACCTTCCTGTGCAACTCCCTCCTATCATCGCCATGACGGCTTATGCCATGAAAGAAGACCGTGACCGTTTCTTAGCAGCAGGCATGAACGACTACGTACCAAAACCTATTCGTGCCGAAATTTTGGTTAGGAAAGTACAGGAGTGGATGGATCGTAACAAGGTAAAACAAACGAAACAAGCTCAAGCCGAACCGAATCAAACACGTATAGAAGCAGAAAAGTCACAAGAAAAAAGCATTGAAGAACTGTTAGAGGCATTTGAAGTAATCGACCAAGAAATTGTACAACAACTAGCCGACAGTGTTGGAGGAGACATGAGTTTTGTCAGCAGTATTTTAGAAGGCTTTATTGAAGAAGCAGAAGAGCAAATTCAGAACGCAATTGTTGGACATCAGGAGAATGATTGTCGGACAGTACAGAGCGAACTTCACACCCTAAAAGGAAACTCAGGAACATTAGGAGCTATGCGTGTACACGAAATCACTCGCATCATTGAAGAAAAAGCAAAAGTTTGCAACTTTGAGCATTTTGAACAAGAATTTCCTATCTTACAGACTGAGTTTGAGCATTTTAAAGAAGCATATAAAAAAATGATTCTTTCATAATACCTTCGTAATCTTATTGCTTGTACACAATCCGCCACCCAATACAAGTAATAAGATTACACCCTGTTTGTTATAGTAAATGGCAGAACACCTAATGAGCACCTGTTAGTCTATAGTAAATTAATAGCTTGCTGAATACTCAGCCTGAAACAAGCTAGGCTTTAGCTTTTAACTCTTCTTGATAAGTAAACGCAACAAGCTCCATGAGTTCTGTTAATACTAAGTCGGAAGAACGTAACTTAAACACATTATCCATTAACCTGGCTCCTTTCAGGCTATCATACTCTGGTGATATTTTAATAATACGCTGTCGCCAGTTAGTAGGTAAATGTTTTTTACAAATCGTTACTCGTTGCTTTAGAATATCCGATGTTTTTTTTATTTCGCTCAAGGGCATATCAGTATTAATTTTTATATTTGTGTCCGACAATATTTGTTTAACAGATATTGTCATGCAAATAAGGAGTTAGAAATTCTCTCCATTTGCAAAGCTAAATTTTTTATAGTAAAACTCAAACTATATACACATATTTTTGGGTAGTATTCTTTATTGTTGATTACGAATTATAAACACACACAAAATCTATGAAACGAATTGAAGACAGAATCAGGGTACTTATCGCTGAAAAGGGTATGACTCTTCTTCAATTGGCAATTAAGTCTAATATTACAGAAGCAACGTTACACGCTATTTTGAATCGTAACGATGCCAAATACTCGCAATTAGATCGTATTGCCAAAAGCCTTAGTGTCTCTGTTGCATATCTCACTGGCGAATCTGAGATTCCTACGTTCAACAATGTACATGAACCACAAGCTGGTTATGTCATCTTAAAAACGGAGGACGTTCTCGATATGCAAAAACAAATTATTGACTTACAGAAAAGATTATTAAGTGAGCAGTAATCTTCGATTTTATCTGTCTATAAGGAATATTTCACAAGTGAATATTCCTTATAGACATTTTAATACAGAGTAGCCAACGCTGTATTTCAAAAAGCATCCAATCGATTGTTAAACTAGTAAACTAAAAGTCGATAAGATTGTTTAATTTTGCTAAAAATAAAAGCGATATGGAAGCAAAACAATCAAACAATCCCCTACACGGTATCACCCTAGAAGCAATCCTCACCGAACTAGTCAATTTTTATGGTTTTGAGACACTGAGCTCTTTCATCAACATACGCTGCTTCACTGAAAACCCTAGTATCAAATCAAGTTTAACTTTCCTTCGTAAAACTCCTTGGGCACGAGAACGAGTAGAACGTATCTACCTCAAATACTTACGCCAACAAGCAAAAGCTGCTAAAGAAAATATGCCTAAAGGGGAGTAAACTCTAACAATGTAAGCATTTCTATAATTTTTGTGGCATCCTCCACTTTTTTTATAGGCGAAAGTCCAATACTTCTCCGTACCGCATTTATAGACTCGGTATGGAGTACTGTTACTCCTCTGATTTTCAAGAGAATTGCCGTTTTCAGCGTCGTTGATTTGGTACGAATACTATGCGGAGAATAACGTGCAGGATGAATATGTACGTATTTCTCTGGCTCCTTTCCCCACAGAAATACCCACTTAGACGTGTCCGATAATTGAAATGTCGCATAGCCCTCATGTCTCTCCAAAAACACTCGATATGCCTCCTCAGAAGTAACTCCTTGCTCTCTCAAATAGTGTACAGTTTCTTCAAAAATAAGTTCTAGCGACAAACTACCCGTATATAAATCCATCAACGAATCACCCAATTTCGACAAATTCACCTCCGAATCCACCGAATGACTCGCTATAAAATCCAAAATACTGGGTAAGTGATGTTTTAATTGATTGAATAAAATCATGGTTGAAGATAGGGCGGTTTGGGGAGAATGGAAATTCCAGAAGTAGTTATTGGTATAAACCGTAAATATTCTACCATTTGTAT